>DASXLG010000085.1 GCA_036496425.1 Terriglobia bacterium
CACACGCCATGCTGAAATCGGGTTTCTACCGCCCCACAGCCATCGCGGTCATGCCGTACGGCGACCGGAACGACGTGGCCTGCAGCCGCAATCTACCCACGGCCCCCATAACGTCTGCGGGCTGCGAGGAAAACGCCGCTCCCACTCTCGTCATCCACGTCAGGTCGCCGCTCAGACGCTGAAGCAGATCGGGATACGCAGTGAGCGCTCTCACACTCGGATCCCAGCCCGGGTTGTATCCTGCGCGGGGAAGACTGCCATAGACGTCACGATACTGATGCACCCACTGATTGGCCTGAACGACATCCAGCGGATGCGCGCAAGCCATAAACACGTCTCGGAGAATGTTGTCCGGATAGAGCGCAACCGGGGACACCAGAATCTCCAGTCCGTTCGCTGAAATCTGCGGCACGGCCTGGGGCAGGCTCTGCGGGTACGACTGCTGATAGTACTGGGGAACCGGCTGCGGCAGCGGAGCGGCGCGCGGCGAAACGACGGTGCTCACCTGCGGCGCGGTCTCAACATAGATCGGACTCATCAGCTTCACGTAGAGCTTGGTCTCGACGGGAAGGATGACATCCGGACCGCGCTTCGGCGTGGCCAGCAGCTGAAACAGAGTGGTCGGAGGAAAGAGCAGCAGGAACGCGTCCCTCTCGCGATGGACCGGCCCCTGAAGGCCGCCGTCGGGCTTCACTTCGCCTTTTTCGCCCTTCTTCTTCCCGACATCGATAACCTTCGCCGACACGCCGTCATAAACGTCCCCCGAAGGCGTGATGATTTCCTGAACTGCGATGTTGAGTTCGGATCGACCGATAAAATGGCCCGCGCGCTGCGACTTCACAATGCGGCCCACGACGTTCGATCCCCTCGGAATCAACACCGGGCCGCGATGGCCGGAAGTCCGGACGTCATCCGCCAGCGAAAGCAAAATAGGATCGTTGTCCTGCACCTTCGCTGTATTTACAGTCTCATTCAAGATCACCGGAAGGACCGTCCCCTCCGGTATCATTAATTCTGGAACATTGCCGGCCAACATGACCGCAAATAACCCCGCAATCAGCATGAAAAACCTCCCTCTTTAAACGATCTATTACCAACTATTACCAACGACGACCGCGGACAGGCGCATAGTAGTAGGCACGTGGATAGCGCGAACTGATGATGGCTGCGGACGCAATTCGTCCGACAGCACCGATGGCCGCAGCGCCAAGGATCACGGAGGGCGGATAGGCCGGCGCTACGACAACCGGCCGAACCGGCTGGGCATATACGATTGCGGGCTGCTGATAAATAACGGTGGGCGCCGGCTGGTAAACGACAGCGGGCGGCTGCTGGTAAACCACATTCGGCAGCGGCGCTCCCTGGTAAACAGGCGCTTGTTGATAAACCGGAGGTTGCGGATAGGCCGTTTGCGGGTAAGGCGGCTGCTGATAAACCGGGGCCGGCTGTTGAACAGGCTGCTGCTGAACCGCTGCAGGAGCCGGAACCGCTTGCACCGGCGGTACTGCATTCAGTAGCCAGACACCCGTGGTCTCGTCATAACACGCCCAACCCTGAGACCGGCCGCCGGCCGTCATGTACTGTTGCGGTGAAGAACACGTGTAGCTCTGAATCTGTCCTGTCGAAGTGGTCACGGATGCTGCATTCACCGTGATGCCATTGATAACAACCTGCTGCGGAATACGGTTTTGCGCTGGAATCTGGGAAAACGCGTTCGAAGTGGAAACAGTGAAAAGCGCGGCCAATCCGGCAGCCAAAAAACTCGCCCTGTTCATACAACCTCCTGGACGTTGGCGTCCTCAGGCTCTATTTAGATCACATTGGAGTATTCTGGTTGAGTTAAAAAATGTTACAGCCGTTTCCCGAAACTGTCCGTCTATCTTCTGAGAGAAAATTGGATGGACCAGAACTTGCTATTTATCCGGAACGATGCCGGCACTCTGAACCATGTCACCGACGCTCTCCAGGCACGTGGGTATTCGGTTGCCACCCGCTCCAATTCTGAATTCTCGTTGGATCCGGCGTTCGCCGCGGACTTCGACCTGATCCTGATCGATCACTCGGAACCTGAAGTCAATGCGCTGGATATTTGCGCCGGATTGCGCCGGCGCGAGGTTGAAGCGCCCGTCATCGTTTTCGCTCCACCGAACCCGGTGCAGCAACGAATTGCCATTTTCAACGCAGGCGCAGACGACTACCTGCTGAAACCCGTCGATCTCGATGAGCTGCAGACTCGCGTTGAACGGCTGCTCGCGCGGGTTGTCCGGATGAGAAAGTCCGACGTCTTCGCCTATGAATTCGGTCCGATCCGCGTCGATTTCCGCGAGGCGGAGCTGGCCAGGAACGGTTCGGTCATCGAGCTCACGGAACGGGAATCGCGGCTGCTTCGATATTTCGTCGAGAACCGCGGCAAGACGATTTCCCGGAACGCCTTGCTGCAGCACGTCTGGGGATATAACAGCGCGCCGCTCACGCGCACGGTGGACGTTCACGTTCTGCGGCTGCGGCACAAAATCGAAAACGACCCCAAACGCCCGCGCTTCATTATCACCGTGCCGGGATTAGGCTATCGCTTCGACGGCTGACACTCCCAGCCGATCACCGTTTCAATCTGCGCGCCTGCTTCCAACAACATGCGTTCCTCCAGCGGCGGCGCAGTCAATTGCACACTGACCGGCAGGCCGTCTTCCGCAAGCGCATGCGGAAGGGTCATGGTTGGAAAATCGCTCAGCGTCCACGGTCCGTTCATGATGGGATCGCCGGTCGTTACGATCCCTCGCGGAGCCCCCGCGCGCGCTGCCGGTGTCATGATCAGGTCGAAGGTTTCGAATAACTGCGCCATCTCCCGCTGATACTTTCGCCGCAAGCGCTTCGCCCGGATGTAGTCCGCGGCGTCGACGAGCATCCCGGTCTCGATGAGGGCTCTCAGCTTCGCCGCGTACGTTCCGGAATGTCCGGCGAACAGATGCTCATGCAGCGAAGCCGTCTCGGTTCGCAGGATCATCCGCAGAATCGATTGCTGAATGTCGAAAATCGCGGGCAGGCCGGCTTCGCCGATAGAAAATCCAGACGCCGCAAGCTTGTTCGCGAGCGCATCCGTCAAGCCCCGCGTTTCGGGCGTTGCATTCTCATAAAAGAATTCACGCACGATGCCGATCCGAAGGGGCCGCGGGCGGTTCGGCTTCCCCATTGTTTCCAGCGGCGACTCCGTCAGGACATCGAGCATCAATTGGAGATCCGCCACCGACCGGGCGAATACTCCGGCATGATCGAGCGACCATGCGAGCGGAAATACATTCGAGAGGCTGATCCGCTGCCGGCCCGGCATGACCGATACAACGCCACAAAATGCAGCCGGCCGGCCCACCGATCCGACGGTCTGCGTTCCGAGCGTCGCACCACACATCCCGGCTGCGACCGCCGCCGCCGATCCGCTGCTGGAACCACCCGGTGTGTGCTCGACGTTCCAGGGATTGCGCGTCGGCCCCGGATCGAGATTCGCGAATTGCGTCGTCACCGTCTTACCGAGAACGATGGCACCGGCCTCTTTCAGTTTTTCGACGGCGCGCGCATCCACGCTGGGAACGAAATCCTTAAAGAGGACGGAACCCATCGTGGTCCTCAAGCCCTTCGTATAAAAGATGTCTTTTATCCCGACCGGCACTCCGTGCAACGGCCCGCGGAATTTCCCGTCGCGCGCTTCGTCTGCGCAGCGCCGCGCTTCCGTGAGAACCGCCTCACGATCGATCGTGACCCAGGCCTGGATCCGCGGCTCGAGCGCGGCGATGCGCGAGAGCAGAGCATGTGCGTAGTCCACGGGAGAGAGTCTGCCGGCACGGATTGCGGATGCCGCCTCCGTTAGTGAGAGATGTTCAAAGTTCATCTTCCGGCTCGATAGGTATGGAGTGCAGTTTCCGGATATCGTCGGCCAGCTGGTCGAGATCTGGCGACAGCTCTTCAGCGCGGTCTTTGCCGAATTTATTCTGGGCAGCTTCTTTTAGATCCATATGGGTATCAAGCAACATTCCCCTCCGTTTTCAAGGAGGGGTGGCCGCGCGATCAAACATGTTAGAACGCGCGGACGGGGTGGTTGACAAAGAACCGCGCAGCGCTCCGATTTGTTGATGGAAGTTACCAACCGCCCCGTCTGCGCCGCTAAGGAACGTGATCATTATTTGATGGCGCAGCCACCCCGCCTTGCAAAGGCGGGGAATAGTCCACCACCAGACATCTGTCCCTACTTTTGCAAACCCGGAATTTACCATATCCTGAACCCGGCATGTCGATACCTCATCTCATACTCGTCCCCGGCCTGATGTGCGACGGCACCGTCTGGACGCATCAAGCCCGCGACCTCGCAACACTCACCACCATCACCATCGCCGACCACGGTTCCCTCCACTCGCTCGGCAAGATGGCTGAGGCAATTCTCCAGCGCGCGCCGGCGCGCTTCGCCATCGCCGGCCATTCCATGGGAGGCCGCGTCACGCTGGAAGTCTTCCGCCGCGCGCCGGAACGGGTCGCCGGCATGATCCTGATGGATACGGCGTACACACCGCGCCGCGAAGGCGTCTCAGGAGATCGCGAAGCGGAAGGACGACATGCGCTACTCGATGTCGCCCGCAAGGAAGGCACGCGCGCGATGGGAGCCGTGTGGGTTCAACGCATGGTGCATCCGAGCCGTCTCGCAGATGCCGCGCTGCTCGATTCGATCCTCGACATGATCGGCCGCAAGACCGCCGATATCTTCGCCGCTCAGATCCAAGCCTTGCTCGACCGGCCCGACGCAACGCCGCTGCTGGCCGGAATCCACTGCCCCACCGTTGTGCTGTGCGGCCGGCAGGACACCTGGGCCATTCTCAGCCAGCATGAAAAAATGTCCGCACACATCCCCGACAGCCGTCTCGTTGTGATCGAGGAATGCGGGCACATGTCCACGATGGAACGCCCCGCGGAGGTAACCGCCGCGATGCGAAGCTGGCTTACCTCTTTTTCAGTGTGAAGTCGCCCTGACGATCGTCGTGATTCCAGCTGCCCGTGATCTCGCCCTTTTCCAATTTGCCATCGATGATGAAGCGGACAGACTGGTTGGTCCGGCGGTTTACAGTCTGAGCCTCCATGTGCAGCTTGCCCGTTTTTGCGTCGTAGGTACCTTTTTGAATCGGAATGGGCTCGGGGACGCCTTCGCCGCCTGTCACATTACCGGTCAACGCTTTCCCATCCCATTTCAGAGACAGAGTCACCGGATTGCGGTCGCTCCGGCTCGGTCCCCAATCACCGGCCCAACTGCCGGTCAGCGGGTCCTGCGCCAGAACGGCTGTCACCAGGACAAATAGACTCATGAATCCGACAAAGGCCAAAGCTCTCGATCGCATGCAACCTCCATAGCTGTGGGACATGGCAAATCTGATGGTACACTGCCCGCGCAAAGCCGCCGAGTGAAACCTACCAGACCTGGCAGCGGCGATTCGCGGCGCGAACCATGGTGTCCCCGGCTTTACATCCGAACGCGGCGGCGAACTCCGGCAGATTCGATAACGGACCGTTCACGCGGAAGCGCGACAATGGATGCGGATCACTGAGCGCCTGCTGGCGCTCCGATTCCGGCCGCTGACTCATGGCCCAGACCACACCCCAGCCGATAAAGAACCGTTGTTCCGGCGTGAAGCCATCGATATTGGCGGGGCGCGGCTTTCCTTCCATGGATTTCTTCAACGCATCGTAAGCGATCGTAATTCCGCCGAGATCTCCGATCGATTCGCCAAGCACGAGCTTTCCGTTGAGATTCGTTCCATCCACCGTTTGATAACCGCTGAATTGTTCCTCAACACATTCGGCGCGGCTGCTGAACTTGCTGCGATCTGCCTCGGTCCACCAATTACGAAGGTTGCCCTGTGGATCGAACTGGCTGCCCGAGTCATCGAAACCATGCGTGATCTCATGGCCGATCACTGCTCCGATCGCGCCGTAGTTCAGCGCATCGTCCGCACCGGCGTCGAAGAACGGAGGCTGCAGAATGCCGGCCGGAAAGACGATTTCGTTATTCGAGGAGTTGTAGTACGCATTGACGGTCGGCGGCGTCATTGACCATTCGCCTTTGTCGACCGGCTTCTCGATTTTATCGATATCCCGTTTCTCTTCCAACGCCGCCGCCTGTCGTACGTTTCCGTAGTAGGCATCGCGCGTGAGCCGCAGCGACGAATAGTCTTTCCACCTTTCGGTATTGCCGATCTTTCGGGTGAATGCGGCGAGTTTGACGAGCGCCTGATCGCGTGTCGCCGGGCTCATCCAGTCGCTCTTCTGGAGGCGATCGCGGTAGGCCGAGACGAGATTGTCGATCATCGTGTTCATCCGCGCCCGGGCTTCGGGACGGAATTTCTTTTCGATATAGACCTTGCCGAGCGCGTCGCCGACGAGACTATCGGCGGCGGTGACGCAGCGCCGCCAGCGCGGCTGAAGCTCTTTTGCGCCGGTGAGCGTCTTGCCGAAGAAATCGAAATCCTCGTCCACGAACTTCGCGGAGAGCCGCGGAGCCGCGTCGTGCAGGACGTGCCATCGCAGATACGTCTTCCAGTCAGCGACGGACGTCGAGCTCAGCATGCGATCAAATCCCTCGAAAAACTTCGGCTGGCCGATATTGACCAACGGGACCGGCGGCGCGCCGCGGCCGGCCATATAGTCCTGCCAGGAAAAATGTGGTGTCATCGCGGCCAGTTCGGCCATCGAGCGTTTGTTCAGCTGAGACTTGGGATCGCGCCGCTCCGCCGGCGTCAGAGAGACTTCGGCAAGCTGCGTCTCGATTTTCAAAATAGCGGCCGCTTCTTTCGCCGAAACGTCGTGGCTGTCGCCAAGAAGCTCGAGCATGCGCGCAGCGTGCTTGAGGAATTCGTCGCGGGTCTGCTTCGACTTGTCGTCATTGCTGGTGTAGTAATCCTTGTTCTCCAGGGTCAGGCCGCCTTGGACGGCCCACGCGATCCGCCGCGAACTATCGTTGAAATCGAATGAAGCGCCAAAGAGGAATACGGCCGGGATTCCTTCCTGGTGCAGGCGCACGAATTCGGCCTGTAGATCCGAGGTATTGCGGATCCTGTCGATGCGCGCCAGGTCCGCGGAAATCGGCGACGCGCCAAGACCTTCAATGCGAGCTTCATCCATGCAGGATGTGTAGAACGATCCGATGATCTGCTCGTCGCCCTTCGGTGCGTTAGCTGCGGCCGCGTCCTGAAGAATCCCACGGAGAATGTCGAGATTCTGTTCGGCCAGAATCTGAAACGTTCCCCAGCGCGCGTACGCCGCCGGAACGGGATTGTCCTTGAGCCAGGCGCCGTTGACGAATTGATAGAAGTCGTCGCACGGCTTGCAGGTCGTG
>DASXLG010000086.1 GCA_036496425.1 Terriglobia bacterium
ACGGGATTCTGCTTCCTTTGAATCCTCTACTGCTGGAAAGGCTTCACAACCCAACCGAGCGGCCACTCGCCGCGCAATACCACACGGACTGGACTTACCTGCAGCAGCAGCCCGGAACGGTCGACAACGTTCAGTTGACTATGCGCAACACCGGAGTAGCGACCTGGCGGTCGGCCGGCTGGCGTCACGTTTCCATCGGCTACCGCTGGTGGGACATGAATACGGAGCGGTTTATTGACACGACGCCGATTGTCACAGCGCTCCCCGGTAATGTCGGCCGCGATGAAACGGTTCAGGTGCAGGCAGCGTTCCTCACACCAGATCAGCCTGGCCGTTACCTGCTCGTTCTGGAGCCCTTCAGCAGTAGTTTTGATTGGTTCAGCAAGACCGGCGTGATTCCGACATTGATCCAGGCTGATATTCGTTCCGATGCGGAGAGGAGCACGGGCCAGGCGGATCTTTCGGCGCTCTACAATCGCGGCCGAAGGCCCGGTTTTATCAACGCAAGCGTTTCCCGGCGGGCGCTGTGGAGCGCGGCGATGAAGATCGTTGCCGCGCATCCGCTTGGAATCGGGCCGGACAATTACCGGCTCGTATACGGACGTTATCTCGGCGCAACGCGCTGGGACACGCATGTCTATTCCAACAATCTTTATCTGGAAATTCTTGCGGGCAGCGGCGTCTTTGGATTAGCGGCCTTTCTGTTCGTCCTGGCCTTTCGAAAATGGGGATACGGCCCCGCTTCGATGGCCACTGGAATGTTTCTCGTTCACGGCATGGTGGACGTGTTCGTGATGGCCACCCCCATTTACTTTGCTTTCTGGATGTTTCTCGGGATGGAGGACAAATGACTCGATGGATTTGTGTAACAGTGTTTCTGTTGTCGTGCAGTCCGGCATTCGCGATGCCGGAATTTTTACAGCTTTATCGAACTGACCCGTTTCGCAATCCCGCCGTCGACGGCTGTATCACCTGCCACATGAGTCCCGAAGGCGGCGATGCGCGAAACACGTTCGGCCAGGCCTTCGAGAGTGGCGGCGAAATGATCACGCCGATGTTGCGCGCTCAATTTCCGGACCGCTTCGTTTATCCCATGTCCAAGGTGAGCGATAGCGTTACGGTTTATTTCTCCGACCCGAACAATCAGCAGATGGTGATGGAAACCGGGGGTGTGAAGTGTCTCATCGACATTACGAAGCGATCCGTTAACGGTGCGGCGGCATCTGCGCCGGCCGCCGCGGCTGCGCTGTCAGCTCCGGCTTCCGCTCCGGCGCCCGCAAAAGAAATTCCAGTGGATACTTACGCGCACGAAGGCGCCTTCTTCGGATCGAACGTCGTCAATCTTCCTGATGGTAAACCTCAGAAGAAGGGTGGATGGGACTTCTGGGTCGGTCACCGGTTCACTACGGATATCAAGGCAGCTGGAGCCAGCGGTCTGCTCGGTTTCGACTTTCCGGCAGTCGTTGCATTCGGCGTCAGGGTCGGCGTTACCGATCAGATCAGCGTCACGGTGCTGCGAACGGCATTCAGCAAGACCATCTCGCTGAGCACCGCGATTCAACTGACCCGCCAGAACGAGGAGATGCCGGTGACGCTGCAATTCAGGGGCGGAGTCGACGGACAGCATAACTTCGGCCTGTACGATCCGACTCCGACGACACCGCGGCAGTACTCACCGTTTCTTCAAATGGTGGGCACCCGGACCTTCAAGGATCGCGTGTCGGTTACCGCGAGCCCGACATTTGCGTTCAATACCAGAAACGAGTCGTTGGGGGATAACCTTCCCGCTCTCGGGTTCGGTTTTAACCACAACAACACGATTTCGCTGGGTCTCGGCGCCGGCGTCCGCGTCCTGCCGACGGTCTCAGTTGTCGGCGAATATATCCCGCGGCTGTGGGGATTCCTCGGAGAAGACCGCGATAAACCCGGAGTCTCGACAAACCGTTCCGGTGTGTCCTTCGGCCTGCAGAAATCCACCTTCCGGCACACCTTCGAACTCGTGGTTTCCCGCCAGTTGCAGATGACCCCCGTGCAGGTTGCCCTTCAGGGCGGCACCCGGTTCATGCTCGGCTTCAACATTTACAGGAAGATTAAATGAGGAGAAATCAGCCACAAAAGGCATAAAGGGAAAGGACCCTTTTGTGCCTCTTGTGGTTGATTCTTCTGGATTGTCATTGGACCTCGAAGTCGCCGAAGGCAGCGTGTTCGGTCTAATCGGACCGAATGGCGCCGGCAAGACGACCACAATCAAGACCTTCATGAACCTGCTCAAGCCCACGTTGGGACAATGCGAGGTGCTTGGCATCCACTCGCGAAAGCTCGATGCCGGATTTCGTATTCGCCGTTTCCCTCTGCCAAAGACGTCACGACAATTGAATGTGTTTCTGCCGCACTGACAGGAAGATCCCGAAACCCCCAAACGGGGCCGATATCTACAGGAAGATCAAGTGAGGCGTTGAAGCAAGGACGAATCACCGTACGGATGTACGGTTCTTTCCCGGTTTTCGGGGGCGGGTTTTCAAAGGCATATATATGTTTTCAAAGGCATATATATAAGGTCGGGGGCTACCCCGCATTGGCGAATGCAAGCCTGCATTTGCCGATGCAAGGCTGCATTGGCGGATGTAAGCCTGCATTCACCAATGTTCTGTTGCATTCCGAAATGCAGCCGTACATGATCGGATTCCGTCCCGCAAACTCACTTTCCAGGGTTTTTCCCCGGTAAGTGTAACAAATGCGGGGCTGCGGCCTCTTATCAGTAGAGGCGCTTATGAAGGCGACAAATGGAGCCACTGCAAGCGTATTCCGGGAGGACGTAATGACAATTCTAGAAACCATCGGGAATGTTTCAAAAGATCAGACCGTCACACTGAATTCCCACGGACACTGCTCCCGGCCGAAAATGTCAGCACTGGAGAACTGCTTCTGCTCGCGTCGCGGGCAGATGGGCCGCGTCATCCTGACCTACGACCGGAATAAGTCTGAAGTGGAGTTCTCAACCCAGGCACCAGCACATCTATGCACGACTCCGGATTCGCAACGAAGCCCTGATGATATTGTTCGATTCAGCGGAGTCCGACCGCAAATAGTCTCGAGTTTGTTCGTAATCCATTTCAAGGGCTCATCCGTGTGAGATTATCGCTTCCTTACATATGGTACCGTGTAAGGAGGAGTTTGCTATGCCGACTGCCACACTGACCAGCAAGGGACAAACCACCATCCCTCGTGAAGTGCGCGAGTTTCTAAAAGTGAAATCCGGCGATAAGCTGGAATTCAAGATTAACGAAAGCGATAAGACCGTCAGTCTTAAAGCGGTGAATATTAACGTGTCCGACCTGAAGGGCCTGCTTAATCGGAGCGGTATGAAACCATATAATCCTGCCGAACGGAAACTCGCTTTTAAAGCGCGAGCCCGCCGCAAGTGAAAGCGCTGGACACCAATATTCTGGCCAGATACCTACGGGACGACGACGTTGTTCAAGCGAAGAGAGCCGCCCATTTTATCCAGCGCGCTGTCAGGCTTGGTGAACCCCTGTATCTCAATCATGTGGTTCTGTGCGAACTCGCATGGATACTCACATCCGTTTATGACCATTCGAAAGAAGAGATCATCAGCATGATGGAGAACATCCTGCTAACGGGACAATTCGAGTTCGAAGATAAGCAGTCCATCGAGTTTGCGCTCGAGGACTATAGAAGGACGAGAGCCGATCTTGCGGACTGCCTGATCGGCCGCAGAAACTCCCAACTTGGCTGCAAAGCCACGCTCACGTTCGACCGTCGCCTCAAAGGCATCGCCGCATTCGAAGTGATCTAGTCGAACCGCATTCCTTGTGCCTGTGGCGCTTCCGCGGTAATCCAGATAGAAGGAGCCCGATGATGAGGAGCGTCGCAGTTCTTGGGGGCAGGTACCATGGGCGCACAGATTGCAGCACACCCTTGCCGCGTGAGCGTCTTCAAACGCAATCCGAGCATTTCAGTTCGCTGAGTGTTTTTAGAATGAGGAGGTCCAGAGTACCCTGGAATGGACTGCCCTCCTGAGGCACAAACATCACAAATGACCCTCACCGTTTGGCCTTTTTAGGTTCCTCATGTGCCTTTTGTGTTCCGTCCCTGTTCCCTTTTCAGAAACACCTCGTAATCCGATATAATAGGCTTTGATGGCATCGGGGAAGCTGAGCGCGGCTGATTATGAGGCACTTGCGGAGTTTCGACACCGGATCCGGCAGTTTTTCCGTTTCAGCGAAGACGCGGCGCGCCGTGCCGGACTCAACCCGCAGCAGCATCAGCTGTTGCTTGCGTTAAAAGGCTTGCCGAAGGCTGTCGAGCCCAATGTCGGCGAAATCGCAGAACGACTGTACATCCGTCATCACAGTGCAGTGGAGTTGATCGAGCGGCTTGTCCGCAAAGGTCTTATCCGGAAGCAGCGCGGCAATGAAGACCGCCGCCACGTTCTTCTGGAAGTGACTGCACGAGGCGAGCGGATGTTGCAAAAGCTGTCGCTGCCCCATCGCGAACAATTGGAATCGATGGCGCCGGGTCTGATCAAGGCGCTGAATAAAGTCATAACCGAAAATATAGAACCTCATGAAAAACGTTAATGGAAAATAAGAGACCTGTTGAATCGTCAGCAACTGTTGAGAAGGGGCTTCCTGTTGCGCCGTCGCTTGATCTCGCTCTCGAATCGGCGCACGTACCGCTTCGTGCCAGTCCGGTCGACCGGCGGGTCGTATTTATCAGTTCATTGGGATTGCTGCTTGGCGTGGCTTCATCCCTCGTTGCGCAAGTCCTGGTGCACATGATTGCGTTGATCACGAACCTGGCCTATTTTCATCGCTGGTCGCTGGAAGCCGTGTCTTTTGTCGGTGTGTCGCTTCCGCTGTGGACGATCGGAGTTCCAGTGATCGGCGGCCTCATCGTGGGTTTGATGGCGCGATATGGATCGAGCGCGATCCGCGGCCACGGGATCCCGGAAGCGATGGAGAAAGTCTTATTGGACGAGAGCCGGATTCCGCCCAGGCTGACGTTTTTGAAGCCGCTGAGCGCGGCAATCGCGATCGGAACCGGTGGACCGTTTGGCGCTGAAGGGCCGATCATCGCGACCGGCGGAGCGCTCGGTTCGTTGGTCGGACAACTGCTTCGTACAACGGCGTCGGAGCGCAAAACATTGTTGGCTTGTGGCGCTGCGGCTGGAATGGCAGCAACTTTCGGTACCCCGGTCAGCGCCGTGCTGCTCGCCGTGGAGTTGTTACTGTTTGAGTTTCGGCCCCGCTCTCTGATCCCTGTGGCCTTGGCATCGTGCAGCGCCGCGGGCGCCCGCATCTTCTTCGATGGCGCCGCTCCGATATTTGCAATGCCGGCGCTGGATCATCCAGCCGGCGCGGCGTTGTGGTTATACATCCTGCTCGGCGCCATCGTGGGCGTGATGGCTGTCGTCGTCACCAAAATGGTTTATTGGGTTGAAGACAGCTTCGAGCATATCCCTGTGCACTGGATGTGGTGGCCTGCGATCGGGGCGATCGCGGTCGGCGTCGTCGGGTATTTTCAACCGCGTACATTGGGTGTCGGGTACTACAACATATCAGGATTTCTCAAAGCAGACATGGCGGTGCAGGCGGTCGCCATACTGTTCATTTTTAAATTCGTGTCCTGGGTGATCTCGCTGGGTTCGGGGACGAGCGGCGGAACGCTGGCTCCGCTCTTCACGATTGGCGGCGGACTGGGCCTGTGCCTGGGCGCTGCGTTTCAGCGTCTCTTTCCATCGGCCGGCGTCGATATGCGGGTCGCCGCGCTGGTCGGAATGGCGGCGATGTTTGCGGGCGCGAGCCGCGCTCTGCTGACATCTGCGGTTTTCGCCTTTGAAACCACGATGCAGCCGCTCGGCTTACTGCCGCTGTTGGGAGGATGCTCCGCCAGTTTCCTGTTCTCCGCTCTGCTGATGCCGACCACGATCATGACCGAGAAAATCGTCCGCCGCGGCATCCGCGTCCCCAGCGAGTATGCTGCGGACGCTCTCGACCAGGTATTTGTGCGTGAAGTGGCGGCAAAGGAACCCGTCAGTATTTTAGCCACCCACACCGTCGAATATGTCCGGCAGTGGATCAGCCGGCACGAGCCGGGTTCGCATCATCAGGGCTATCCCATTATCGATGGGACCGGAACTCTGCTCGGCGTGGTCACTCGCCGCCAATTTCTCGACCCCGCGGTCGATCACAGGGCGCCAATCTCGTCGCTCCTGAGGGGCCCGGCAGTAAGCATTTACGAAAATGCGACCTTGCGCGATGCAGCCGACCAGATGGTCTACCACAACATCGGCCGCCTGCCGGTGCTATCGAACAAAACACACAAGCTGAACGGCATGATCACGCGTAGCGATCTGCTGAAGGCGCATCGCCGCAAGTTGGTCGAGGATAGCGCTGCGAAGCAGACCATTTTCCTGTGGCCGACGAAGCGCCAATACGAAGAGTCGCCGATCGCAATGCCCTAACTTCGTTTGAATCTATTGGAGATTGGATCAGTCGAGGTTTCTGCATTTTTTCAATTGAAGAAATGCAGAAACCTCGACTGATACAATTTCCAATTCTTTCGTTGAGAATTTGGCATCCTTTGTGCGGTTGTAGCGATGAGGAGCCATCATGACGACACGTAAACCCAAGCGCTGGTCGCGCGAGGTGACCGAGCACAGTAACGCTCTGGACCTCGATGCCGGCGTCTTTTCGCAAAAGAGCCCGCGAAGCATCGCGCTCTCTCTGAAACGATCGGCCGAACGCAGCCGGCGGCGCAAAAGCAGTCCCTTCCGATCCGCGATGTCTATGCTCAACTTCTATATCAACCGTGCGGGAAAGAACCTGCCCGAAAACAGCCGTTCACGCCTCGAAAAAGCGAAAGAGGAGTTGCGAAGACTGTTTCAGCGCGAGCGGGAGGCAGCTTAGATGAGATGAGCCTTGCAGGCGTAGTCTATCAAGGTATGATGAATTATCGGGCGAGTATATTCCCATCCTTTCCAAGGAGGCGAATGTGTCCGATTCCCTTCAGACTTTTATGACTGGACTACAGGGCTCAACTTCTGGCTTCTTACGCATTTCCGTTCTTTGTCTGATTCTTCCGGTTTTGGTTCTCAGTCAGTCTTTAACCCAGCCGTGGTTGAATTATTCCCATAATCCGCAGCACACGGCCTTATCCGCCGTGCAATCTCAGGCACTCAATCGCATCAAGTGGCAGACGCTGGTCGATCTGGCTCCCCGATATTCCGGCAACGAGCTTTTGATTCATTACGGATCGCCGCTCGTTACAGCCGGCAATTCAGTCATCGTCCCCGTCAAAACGGGTGCGGTGGACGGCTTTCGGGTCGATGTAAGAAATGGCGCGGACGGCTCGTTGAAGTACTCGCTCAGTACGGATTATTCGTTGCCGCCGCACAACTGGACGCCGAGCTTTGGCCCGGTGTTGACTGTCCGAAACCGTCTGTATTGGGCCGGGGCCGGAGGCACCGTTTATTACCGTGACCAGCCCGATTCCACGACAGGGCCTTCGGGACAGATCGCGTTCTACGGGAACGCGACTTATGCCTCCGGCAGTGCCGTGTTTAACAACAATGTGCGAATCTCGACTCCGTTGATCGCCGACCGGTACGGAAGCGTTTTCTTCGGCTACGTCGTCCTTGGATCCAATCCCGCGAATCTGAGCAGCGGGATCGCCAGGATCGATTACACCGGCGCCGGATCATTCGTTACCGCAGTCGCTGCGGCGGGCGGCGACAACGCGATCACGGAAGTGGCCATGAATTGCGCGCCCACGCTGAGTAATGACCAGCGCACGCTGTATTTCGCCGTCTCCAGCGGATCGGCAGGGTACCTGGCTGCGGTGAGCGCCACCACGCTCGCGCCTGCCGGCCATGTCCGGTTGCGCGACCCGCGCACCGGAAGCGACGCGCAGATTTCGGATGACGGTACTGCAACGCCGATGGTCGGTCCGGATAACGATGTGTTTTACGGGGTGCTCGAGAATCCGCTCGGAACCCATAATTATCGAGGGTGGCTGCTCCATTTCGACAGTACTCTGACCCAGATCAAGACTCCCGGCTCATTCGGTTGGGACGACACCCCCTCTGTGGTTCCATCGAAGCTGGTTCCTTCGTACCAGGGTTCGTCGCTTTACCTCGTTCTAACCAAGTACAACAACTATGCGGGCGTTGGAGGCGACGGCGTAAACCGGGTCGCGATACTCGACCCCGATGCCGGCCAGAGCGATTCGATCTCCGGAATAACGGTCATGAAAGAAGTGATTACCGTTGCCGGACCCACGCCTGACCTGGAGGATCGTCCATCCTTCCCGAATGCCGTGAAAGAGTGGTGTATCAACTCCGCCGCTGTCGATCCGTTTTCGAAGTCGGCTCTCGTCAACAATGAAGACGGAGTCCTCTACCGTTGGGACTTCACGGCGAACGCTCTGACTCAGTCGATTGTCCTGACACCCGGTCTCGGCGAGGCCTACACTCCAACGCTGATTGGTGTGGACGGTACCGTTTACGCGATCAATAACGCCACGCTCTTCGCGGTGGGTCAATGAGACTGTTGCGGCCGGCTCTTATGATCGCTGCCCTGATAACTGCAGTCCCTTGTTTGGCGGCTCCCGCATTGAGCTTCACGCCCGGTTCTTCAACATACAATGCTTCGCCGGGCAGTGTCGTGGATCTCAGCGCGGTATTGCAGAACATCGGCGATGCGCCTTTATATGTAAACGGTATCTCGATTATTTTTAACGGGCCGGCCGGTTCCTATTTCAGCAGCAATCCTTTCTTTAGTTTTTTCGACAACATTCCTGGAGTCTTTACGACAACGGATCCCGCTTTTACCGGCAACCTTGCCGAACTTATCGTCAACCCGGCCGTCCCTTCCGGCACTTATACGGTGAGTGTTGAACTGATCGGCGGTGGGAGTCCGTTGCTGACCGATGCGGCCGGCAACGGAGTCGGGACGCAAACATTCACGATCGTGGTGGGGCCGTCATCGTCCGGCGGCCCGCCGGCGATCACAACATCCAGCCCGCTGCCGCCGGGATCCGTCGGGGTCGCATACTCCGAGTCTTTATCGGCCACCGGCGGCACCGGTTCCTACTCAAATTGGATGGTCACTGCGGGAAGCCTGCCGGCGGGCCTTTCATTGAGTCCGGCGAGCGGAGTCATCAGCGGAATACCCCTCACCATCAGTGGCGCATTCAACTTTATGGTGAGCGTTCGTGATACCGCTGGAAATACGGGTTCAGCCACTCTTCAGTTGGCGATTCAACCTGCCGCCTCGGCCGCTTCACCGGCTCCAATCGGCGGGTTTGCGCAGATTGCCTCCGGCGCCGGCTGGCAAACGACAATGACACTGATAAACCTCTCGGCCGCTACGGTGAACGGTCAGGTAACGTTTTACGGGGCCGCGGGCAGCGCGATGACATTGCCGCTCATGTTTCCGCAGTTCGGCCTGAGCTTGTCGGCATCCTCGCAGACTTTCACGTTGAGCCCTGGTGCATCGTTGGTCATCCAAAGTGGAGGAGGATCAGCTCTGAGCGTGGGCTGGGCCAACGTTCAGGCAACCGGAGCGCTGACGGGTTACTCGATATTCGATTTCAACTTGCCGGGAGGGGATTCGGAAGGAACCGTCCCGTTCGACAACTCGATATCGTCCACTCTTTTGCTGCCGTATGACAATACCAACGGCTACCGGACGGGCGTGGCTCTGGCCAATGAAACCCAATCTTCCGCATCCATTACGGCATCGGTGCTGGATCAGAATGGAGTTCGGCTGGCTTCTTCGCAAATCAGCCTGCCGGCATTTGCTCATATGTCGTTATTTGTCGACCAGTTGTTTTCTGTGTCGGCCAATGGTCTCGGTGTCGTGCAGTTCCAGAGTACGGAAGCGATTACCGCCATCGGACTGCGTTTCAGCCCGTCGGGCTCATTCACTTCCATACCGACAGTACGCTGAGCGGGATTGTTGTATTCTCCAACCATGAAGTGGACCCGCCGCGTATCGCCGGTCGAAGGCTACGACCGGTGGGCGGCTACATATGACGCTCAAGCTGAAAATGTCGTCTTTGTGCTCGAAGCAGCGTTGTTTACCGAGTTGGTCTCCCGCATTGAAATCGAAGGGAAAACCCTTGTCGACGTCGGATGCGGGACCGGGCGCCACTGGAAGGAGATTCTTTCGCGGTATCCCGCCAGGCTTATCGGCGTGGATCCCTCGCACGGGATGCTCGAAAGGCTGAAGGCGTCCCATCCCGATGCGCACCTGCTTAGCTCGCCGGGAGACCGCATCGCCGGGATTGAAGATGCATCGTGTGATGTCATCCTTTCTACGTTGGCGCTTGCGCACATACCTTCAGTGGCGCACGCGATGCGTGAATGGTCGCGCATCCTTCGCGCTGGAGGCGCCATTCTCCTCACCGACTTCCATCCGGATGCGATTCAGGCCGGAATGAAACGAACGTTTACGAGCGGAGGCGAAACCCTTGAAATCGAACACCACTCCACCAGTCTCGAGCGTCTGCAGGAAATCGCCCTGGACGAGAGGTTAACCCCGCTCTTCGTGGATGAGCGTGTGATCGATGAATCCGTCAGGCCGTTTTTCGAGCGCGCGCAGTACCTGGAAGCGTACGACAGGAACAAGAACGTAGCGCTGGTATTTGGGATGCATCTCTTAAAGACCCCATGATTTTGCGCAATGTGGAAACGCTGGGAAGACCGGGCCTCCGAGATCTAGTGATTCCCGGCGGCAATTCCACGATCGATCTGCAGCCCGCGCTGGCCTTTCCCGGTCTTATCAATTCGCACGATCATCTGGAGTTCAACTGCTATCAACAACTGGGCTCCGGACACTATCGGGACTACGTGGAATGGGGCAATGCGATTCATCGCGGCTCCGCAAAGGAGATTTCGCAGGTCGAGGCCGTTCCTCGCGCTTTACGCATTCGCGCTGGAATTTTGAAGAACCTGATTTGCGGAGTCACTGCGGTTGCCCACCACGGTACTGATGCGCAATGCGGTTCTTCGTCTATTCATGTCATTGGCGGGACGCGAAGCATTCATTCGCCTCGCCTCGGAAAATTGAGCGCCATGCTGATTCCCGCTGGCGGCGCCGTCGTTGCGCATGTGGGAGAAGGCATCGGGAAGGAAGCCGAAAGGGAAATCGACCGTTTCCTGCGATGGAATCTGTGGCGGAAGAGATTGGTCGGAGTGCACGGAATTGCCATGCGTCCCGATCAGGCCCGCCGTTTTACTGCAGTCGTCTGGTGCCCGGTTTCAAATGAATTTCTTTTTGGCGCGACCGCGCCGATCGCGCGCTTGAAGGACAAGACGGTCATCCTCTTTGGAACCGATTCGACACTGACCGCTCCATGGAACATCTGGGATCATGTGCGCCGTGCCCGCGCTCTCGGTATGCTCACGGACGAGGAACTGATCGCTGCGCTGACAGCAAGCGCCGAGCGCGTCTGGAACCTGCCTGAACGCGCGGATATTGTCGTCGCGCGCAAGAAGCGGGACGATCAACTCGAGGCTTTTTTTGCGATTGAGCCGGAGGATATTCTGCTCGTTTCCCGAGGCGGCGCTGTCGTACTCATGGACGCCGCTTTGCGCAGCCACGGGGGTGTTGACGTAAAACTCTTTCCAGGCCGCGTGAATGGCGTTGAGAAATGTACCGTCGAGGATTTTTCCGGCCTTGCCGCGGCGCTTCGCTCCCAGCTGCCTTCCATTCCGATTCCGTTCGGCTGATGCAGTGCCGCTATGTATGCGGAAGTATCCCCGTTGCGGAATGATGCAGGGGCCGTCCGCGGCGAAGGCTGACGCTGCAATCAGCATGGTCACCAAAATCAGAACTAAGCGTCTCATAATATAAATATAGATTGCCTGTTGAAGGCCATTGTGACGGGAAATCTCCCCGGAGCAATGACTTTGTCTCTAATTTGTCTTCTCCTTTCTCGTTTGCTCGTGTCCGCGCTTTTGATACTTTGAGTGGACGTTGTGAAAAAGATTCTGGTTGTTGAAGACGATCGAACCGTTCAGCGAACCTTGAAGCGTATCTTCGAGTCCGAGGACTATGTCGTCGAAGTTACGAATGACGGGAAGGCCGGCCTGGACGCTTTCCGCTCGTCGCCTCCCTCCGCAGTAGTGCTGGATCTCCGTTTGCCGGGGATGGCGGGAAACGACGTTTGCCGGGAAATCAAGAAACAGGCGCCTTCACTTCCTGTCATTGTCCTCAGCGCCAAGGCCGACGTCACGGACAAAGTGCTCCTGCTGGAACTGGGTGCCGACGATTATGTGACCAAGCCTTTCAGTCCGCGGGAACTTGTCGCGCGCGTGCGGGCGGCCGTGCGCCGGACGAGCCGGACAGACGCGCCTGAGGTGTTTGCGTTCGCGGACGTTGCGGTGGACTTCGCAAAAATGGAAGTGACGCGGGGCGGAGAACTGCTGTCACTGACCACGCAGGAATTCAAGCTCTTGAGACACTTCACGCAGAATCCATCGCGCGTGATGTCTCGTTCGGAACTTTTGAATGAAGTGTGGGGGTATCAGGATTACCCTTCCACGAGGACGGTGGATAACCACGTCTGGAAACTGCGGCTGAAGCTTGAAAGCGATCCGGCGAACCCTGTACATTTCCAGACCATCCACGGGGCCGGCTACAAGTTCGTCCCCTAGAAGCGGCATCGTGTTCAATCTTCGGCTGCGCACCAAATTTTTACTGACGCTGCTGTTGGTGTCCTTCGGCGTCACCTCTGCCACATTGTGGATGGTCGGCAGGAGCGTTCGACTGCAGCTGCGGAAAGAAATCGCCGAGGACCTCAGGAATTCCGTCGTTGTCTTCCGTGATTTTCAGCGGCAGAGGGAAATCGGTCTTTCGAGCTCTGCGGAACTGGTGGCGAATCTTCCGAATCTTAAAGCGCTGATGACGACGCGGGATGCGGCAACGATTCAGGATGCCTCCGCGGACATCTGGCGTCTGGCGCCCAGCGACGTATTTGTTCTCGCGGATCCGACCGGCGAAGTCATGGCCATTCACACGAGCACTCCGGGACTGACCAGGGGAGCTGCGCAGGACCTTCTCAAGAGTTCTCTCGCTTCCGACCAGCCGAGCTTCTGGTGGTATGGAGGCGGACACCTGTATCAGGTTCTGCTGCGGCCTATCTATTTCGGAGCGCCGAAAACCGGAAGCGTGCTGGGTGTGCTGGCCATCGGTGGTGAGATTTCGGAAGCGCTGGCTACCGAAGTCAGCCACATTGCGTCGAGCCAGGTAGCCTTCTTCTACGGCAATGAGTTGATCGCAAGCACGGTTCAGCCCGAGATGGAACCGCATCTGGCAAGTGTGCCGGCCGTCTCTTCCGAAAATATGGCTGCGCCCGCCGAAGTCCGGCTGGGTGATGAAACGTTTCTCGCGGCCACGGTGGAAGTTCCTCCCACGGTCGCGCCCTTCGTCCGCTTGAGCGTTCTCAAGTCCTACGACAGGGCTGCGGGCTTTCTGGACAGCCTCAACCGGCGGCTTCTCGTGATAGGTCTGGTTGCGATATTAATCGGTACGGCAGTGGTATTCTTCGTTTCATACACGTTCACGCGGCCGCTGGCTGATCTTGTGTCGGGCGTGCAGGCTCTCGGCACCGGTGACTTCGCATATCCCCTGATCAGGCAGAGAGGCGATGAGATCGCCGAATTGACGGCTGCGTTCGGACGGATGCGCGTCAGCCTCCAGCAATCCCAGCAGAAACTGATCGCTTCGGAGCGCCTTGCGACGATCGGCCGCACGGCGAGTTCTATTTCCCACGACTTGCGGCATCCTCTGACCGCTGTCGTCGCAAACGCAGAATTTCTATGCGATGAACATCTGGATGCCGGCGAGCGTGAAGAACTCTACCGGGAAATTCGAACCGCAGTCGATCAGCTGACGGATCTTGTCGATTCGCTGCTGGAATTTTCCCGGGCAAGGGAATCCCTGCGGAGAGTGTTCGGCAGGGTTGTGGATTCCGCGGACCGGGCGCGCCAGACCGTGCAGGCACACCCGGAATTCCATGAGATGAATATCCGTGTGGTGTCCGAAGGTCGCTGTGAAACATGGTTTGATCAAAGGAAAGTGGAGCGGGCGCTGACGAACATGATCCGTAATGCCTGCGAGTTCGTGCCGCCGGATTGCGGTCTGGTCGAAGTGCGTCTTCGTGAAGAGCGGGACACGATTGCAATCCGTGTCATCGACAACGGGCCGGGGGTTGCGGAACCCATCCGGCAAAAGCTGTTTCAGCCGTTTGTCAGCTACGGAAAACAAAATGGAGTTGGGTTGGGGCTTGCCATCGGGCAGAAGATTTTCCAGGATCATGGCGGCGACGCCAGCCTCGAAAGCACCGAACCTGGAAAAACGGTATTCAAGTTGACGCTTCCAATCCTCGTTTCCGGGGATGGAATTCTGTCCGACTGATTGGAGGACTGACGTGCTGGTTAGATCATTTTTAAATTGGAGGTGGAAAGTTCTGGCTGCCGGGATGGTGTTCGTTGCGACATCATTTCCGGTTCTTGCACAGGAGACGCTGCAGGACAGTATTCAAAGTCTTCAGAAGCAGACGAGCGAATTGAAAGCGATGCTCGAGGAAATGAAGGCGGAAATGGTTCGCTCACATACGGAAACGATGGCGCTGCGCCAGGAGCTGGAAGCGACGCGGGAGCAGCTTGCAGCCGTGGTACCGGTCCCGCAGGCCGGCGAATCTCCAGCCGTTCAGAGACTCGAGGAAGACCAGCAGCTCTTGAGCGCAAAGGTGGATGACCAATATCAGACGAAAGTCGAAAGCGCGTCGAAGTATCGTGTGCGTCTTTCCGGAACCGTTCTGATGAACCTGTTCAGCAACAACGGCTTTGTCGACAATATCGACTTCCCGAGTTTTGTCGGCCAATACGGCACGCAATATTCACGAGGCAGCTTCGGCGGCACTTTAAGGCAGTCTCAAATCGGCCTTGAAGCATTCGGACCGCAGATCAAAGGTGCCAGGGTCAGTGCCGACGTTCAATTCGATTTCGCCGGTGGATTTCCGTCCACGCCCGACGGTACGACGTTGGGCTTACCCAGGCTTCGCACCGGCGCGGTCCGTTTGACCTGGCCGCGCACGACAATTGTGGCGGGCCAGGATGCCCCATTCTTCTCACCGCGCTCACCAACCTCGGTGGCGACGCTCGCCCTTCCCGAATTTGCATACAGCGGCAATCTCTGGACCTGGATACCGCAGGCGCGCTTAGAGCGCCGCCTGGATCTCAGCGAAAGCTCCAGCGTGCTGCTTCAAGGTGGGATTCTCGACCCGCTGACCGGAGAACTTCCGAGTTCTCAATTTTTGCGCACGGCGGGTGCTGGCGAAGCTTCGAGGCAGCCCGCTTATGCGGCTCGTACAGCATGGAGCCGCAAGGCGTTCGGTCAGACACTCACCGCTGGAATCGGAGGATATTACAGCCGTCAGGCATGGGGACCTTACCGGAATGTCGACGCCTGGGCCGGAACAGCCGACTGGACCGTGCCTTTGAGCAACCGCTGGGAGCTTTCCGGCGAGTCTTATCGTGGCCGGGCCATCGGTGGACTTGGTGGCGGGTTCGGCCACAGTGTGGGCTATAGCGGCCCGGTTTCCAGCCTATCAACACAAATCGGTGGCCTCAATTCGGCAGGGGGCTGGGCGCAGGCGAAGTTTCGGCAGACGGAGAGGCTGGAATGGAACGGAGGATTTGGCCAGGACACCATTCTTGCCGGCGACCTGCGCCGCTTTCCGGTCGTTCAGCAGGGTTACATCGACCCAACTGTCGCGAGAAATCAGGCCGCTTTTATAAACCTTATTTACCGGCCACGGTCTGACTTTCTGTTCTCCGTGGAGTATCGCCATCTGCGGACCTTTGGGATCAGTGGCAACTCGGCAGGCGCGGATCATATTAACGTCGGTATGGGAGTCTTGTTTTGAAACGCTGGATACCTTGCGCATTTTTCGCGGTTGTCTACCTGGTCGTCGCGATCTGTGCCGTCGCGCTTGACGAGGTCAAGGTGACCGGTAAGATCGAATTCTCCAATACGGCCAGGCCGGATATCTCCGGTGTCGTCGTTTGGCTGGACCCTGTTGGCACTTCACCCGAAGCAAAAGCGGCCGTGCGTTCTCAGCATCAGCAGTTGCTGCAAAAGAACAAGACGTTTCTCCCTCACCTGCTTGTCGTCCAGGTTGGAGCTCCGGTGGATTTTCCAAACCAGGATCCGTTCTTTCACAATGTTTTTTCGCTGTTCGACGGCAAGCGTTTCGACCTCGGACTTTACGAGGCCGGAGCGACGCGGAGCGTTGTTTTCAACAAGCCCGGCGTCAGTTACATTTTCTGCAACATCCATCCGGAGATGAGCGCTGTGGTCATCGCGCTCAAAACGCCTTATTACGCAATTTCAGCCCGAAACGGAACTATCGAGATCCCGAATGTCCCGCCGGGGAAGTACGAATTGCATGTGTGGAATGAACGCGTATTGCCGGAAACCCTGAATAGTCTCACTCGGATAGTGACGATCGCCGGCACGTCGAGTTCACTCGGAACGATCCGGCTGGCCGAACAGCGCAGCCTGTTGCAAGGTCACAAAAACAAGTACGGCAAGGACTATGATCCTCTGCCTGACGGCACGGCCTATCCGAAACCGTGATGTTTAGCCCGCAGATGACGCGGATGACGCAGATGGAACGCAAAACGGTCTGTTAATACGTTCCATCTGCGTCATCCGGTGCGCCAGGCGAAGCCTGGCTTATCTCGTAAGCTGAAAGGAGCTTACCCTTGAAGTGATCCGTTCAACAAGGTAGCCGAGCAAGCGTGGGCGCGGAGTAATCCGCGCGGGCGAAGCCTTGCAAG
>DASXLG010000087.1 GCA_036496425.1 Terriglobia bacterium
GAACGAGCTCTGCATATTGCAGAATATCGGGAACTCGCGCTGGCGATCGTTGCCGATGCACGTGTCGATCATGATCTTTTCATCCCCAGAGCGCAGAACGAAAGCCTGAAACGAAATCTTCATGCGGCCGTCGGGCGTCGCAAAATTCGGAAACAGCCAGTCGTATTGCTTGGCGACCTCCGGCGTCACGCCGGTCAGCAGCACTTCGAAAGGATCCTCGTGCGCGTTCACCTCCACGATGCGGACCACTTCGACGTCGCCGATCTTCCACTTTCTAATGTGCTCCCTGGCCATGGCATTTTCCTCCGAATTCCTAGCGATCTCGCGGCAATGCAAGGGGCGCAAGCGGCGCCCGCTCCAAAATCATATCTGCGGCCTTCTCCGCAACCATTACCACGGGCGCATTCGGATTTCCTCCCATCAGCTTCGGGAAGATCGATGCGTCCACCACCCGCAAACTATCAACGCCCCTTACCTTGAGGTCGGGAGTAACCACGGCGTCGTCGTCAACACCCATGCGGCAGGTTCCGGCCGGATGATATACCGTTGCAGTGGTCTTACGGATATATTCCCGGAACGCGTCGTCACCTTCGACCGTCGGTCCGGGCAGAAACTCCGTCGCTTTGTAAGGGGCAAACGCCGGAGTCGCGAAGATGCGGCGTGCCAGCTTGAGCCCGCGCAGCAGCGGCTCGAAGTCTTCGGTCGCGCTTAGAATATTCGGATCGATAATCGGCGCCGCTCGCGGATCAGGACTCGATAGTGCAATGCGCCCGCGGCTCTTGGGAAACAAGAGCACCACGCTAATAGCGAAGCCGTGTCCAAGCGGCAGCGGGAACGTCGATTGATTCCGCCGTGCCGGCTGAAAAACCACCTGCGTGTCGGGCCGGTCGAGGCCATCCGTGCTCTTCAAAAACGCATTTGACTCGAAGACATTGCTGGAGAATGGCCCTTGGCGCAGCAACAAATATTCGCAAATGTTCCACGCTCCGCGCGGCAACGCCTTTAGCGAAATACCGTAAGAAGTCGAATTCGACGTGACCATCTGCACCGAGGTCGCGACATGATCGTGAAGATTCGCACCCACGCCGGGCAAATGATGAGTTACTGAAATTCCCAGAGCCTGCAGAGCGGCGCCATCCCCGATGCCCGAGAGCATTAGGATTTGAGGCGATCCGATGCTGCCGCCCGACACGATGACCTCGCGGCGCGCGGCGACCCGTCGTGTTTCGCCGCCCTGCTGAAACTCGATGCCGGTCGCACGTCGATTCTCCACGACGACCCGCGTGACCAACGCTTCGGTTAGCACTTTCAGGTTCGGCCTGCTCATCGCCGGTTTCAGGTAGGCTGTCGCTTCGGATTCGCGGTAACCGCCGCGTATCGTCCCTTGGCGCAGTCCATAACCCTCGTTGTCCGGACCGTTGAAATCGTCATTGCGGCGAAATCCCAGCGTCCGCATCGCTTCAAGAAAAGCCGCATTGAGCCGGTTGGGCCGCCTGATGCTTTTCACATTCATCGGCCCGCCTTTGCCGTGATACGGTGAGCCATCAAACGCTTCATTGTTTTCCGAGCGCAGGAAATAGGGGAGCACTTCCGAATAACTCCAGCCTCGGTTTCCGGCCGCGGCCCAATCGTCGTAATCCTTGGGATTGCCCCGCATGTAGACCATGCCGTTAATCGAGCTAGTGCCGCCGATCACGCGCCCGCGCGGAATCGGAACCTTTCGTCCATTCAGATTTTGCTGCGGCACTGTCCAGTAGCCCCAGACGATGCTCGGCTTCACCATTGCGGCCGCAACCAACGCCGGCACGTGGATGAAGGGATGACTGTCCTTGGGT
>DASXLG010000088.1 GCA_036496425.1 Terriglobia bacterium
ACCAGAGCTTCCGTGGTCAGCATCAGAGCGGAGATGGACGCTGCGTTCTGCAGCGCCGTGCGGGTCACCTTTGCGGGATCGAGGATACCGGCGGAAATCATGTCGGTATACTCGTCCGTGCCGGCGTTGAAACCGAAGTTCGCATCCTTCGACTCCCTGACCTTGCCGAGCACGACGGCGCCTTCCATACCGGCATTCGACGCAATCATTCGCAAAGGCTCTTCGAGCGAGCGCTTCACGATATTGACGCCGATCTGCTCGTCGCCTTCCAGCTTGAGCTTCTCGAGAGCCGGAATGACGCGGATGAAGGCCACGCCGCCGCCGGGAACAATGCCTTCCTCGACAGCCGCGCGGGTCGCATGCATCGCATCTTCAACACGCGCCTTTTTCTCTTTCATTTCGGTCTCGGTCGCCGCGCCGACTTTGATTACGGCAACGCCGCCGACCAGTTTCGCGAGGCGCTCCTGGAGCTTCTCGCGGTCGTAATCGGAGGTCGTTTCGTCGATCTGCGTCCGCAGCTGCTTCACGCGGCCTTCGATCGTCTGGTGCTTACCGGCGCCTTCGACGATCGTGGTGTTGTCCTTGTCGATGACGATCTTTTTGGCTTTTCCAAGATCTTCGACGTGGACGTTCTCCAGCTTGATGCCGAGATCTTCCGTCAGCGACTTGCCGCCGGTCAGGATCGCGATATCTTCCAGCATGGCTTTGCGACGGTCACCGAAGCCCGGCGCCTTGACGGCAATCGCCTGCAACGTTCCGCGCAGCTTATTGACGACCAGCGTTGCCAGCGCCTCGCCTTCGACATCTTCCGCGATGATCAAGAGCGGGCGGCCCATCTTGGCAACCTGCTCGAGCAGCGGTAGAAGGTCTTTCATCGTGCTGATCTTCTTTTCGTGAATCAGGACCAGCGCGTTTTCGAGAACGCATTCCATCCGGTCCGGATCGGTCACGAAGTAAGGCGACAGATAGCCGCGATCGAACTGCATGCCTTCGACGACATCCAGCGTGGTCTCGATGGCCTTGGCTTCTTCGACCGTGATGACGCCGTCCTTGCCGACTTTTTTCATGGCTTCGGCAATGATGTTTCCGATCGTAGAGTCGTTGTTGGCGGAGACCGTCGCAACCTGCGCGATCATGTCTCCCTTGACCGGCTTCGCAAGCTCTTTAATCTTCTCGACCGCAACTTCGACAGCGCGTTCAATGCCGCGCTTCACCGCCATCGGGTTCGCGCCGGCGGCAACCGTTTTCACGCCTTCGCGGAAAATGGCCTGGGCAAGCACTGTGGCAGTGGTGGTGCCGTCGCCGGCAACATCGCTGGTTTTGGAAGCAACTTCCTTCACCATCTGCGCCCCCATGTTCTCGAGGGGCTCTTTCAATTCAATCTCTTTTGCGACGGTGACGCCGTCCTTCGTGATCGTCGGCGAGCCGAATTTCTTGTCGAGAACCACATTGCGGCCCTTCGGGCCGAGCGTGATCTTGACTGCGTCGGCAAGCATATTCACGCCGCGCAGAATCGCCTGGCGGGATTCTTCGCCGTGGACAATTTGTTTAGCCATCAAGCCCTCCTATTTCTTGCCGGCAGCTTTGCCGGAGGTCGCCAGAATTCCCAGAATTTCGTCTTCACGAAGAATCAGGTACTCGTTGTCGTCTACCTTGATTTCCGTTCCGGAATACTTGCCGAACAGAACGCGATCGCCTTCCTTCACCTCGAGAGGGATCACAGTCCCGTTTTCCAGCCGCTTGCCGGTTCCAGCCGCGACCACTTCGCCCTCCTGAGGCTTCTCTTTTGCGGAGTCCGGAATGATGATCCCGCCCTTAACTGTTTCCTGTTCTTCGATCCTCTTGATCAGAACACGATCATGCAAAGGTCGTACTCTCATGGTCTTGCTCTCCTTTTTTGTTTTGGCTTTGTTCTTACTGCTGCGCGCTACCGCGCTTGCGCTTCGCGCATTGAATAAAATTACAAGGGGTTGCTAGCACTCTCTCATGCCGAGTGCTAATTTTAAGAAGCGCAGTTGCGCTGTGTCAATAGGCTTTCGGGGAAGCGGACGTGGCGTGCACGAATTGTGGGCGGCTCGGAGCGTTGGCCAGTTGCACGGCGGAGAGGTAGACCAGGCGGGTGACTTTTTCCAGCTTTGGATAATTGATCTTGTCCGGTGTGTCCCGCGGCGTGTGATAGTCGGGATGCAGACCGGTAAAGAAGAAAATTCCGGGGACGCCCTTCTGCATGAAGGACCACTGATCGCTTCGACGCATCAGGTCTTCGGCGGAAAAATCGTAGCGAAACTTGAGGTTCAGCCGGACTTCGCTGTTTTCACGGGAAATCAGCGTCTTGAGCTCCGGGCTGAAAGCGGTTCCGAGAACATTCAGCGAATTCGCGTTGTCCGAAGCCCGTTCTTCCGGAACCTGCTGTCCACGATTGGCGGCATGCTCTTCATTGCGCCCGATCATATCCATCTGAAACATGGCAACCGTTTTGTTGAGCGGAAAAACCGGATGGCTGGTGTAGAAGCGGCTGCCGAACTCCCCCTTCTCCTCTCCGGCCCAGGCGCACAGCAGAACGCTGCGGGCGGGATGCGGCGCCCCGGGTCCGAACGCTTCGGCAATCTCGAGTAAAGCAACCGTCCCGGAACCGTTGTCATCCGCGCCGTACCAGATCTGGCCATAGGCTTCGCCGTCGTGGTCATAGTGCGCGCCGACGACAAGGACTTCGTTTTTGAGGGTGGGATCCGAACCTTCAACCAAAGCCACCACATTCTGAGTGTGATGGATGTTGCGCTGGACGTCGATCGTCATCGTGGCACTGGACGGCGCCTGAGGCTTTCCCAGTTCGGCGATCAGCTGCCTGCCGGAATCGGCCGACAACATGACGACTGGAATCTGCGGATAATTCGGCGTGTCGACACTCGCCATCTGTGTCAGGCGGACCGGGAGGTCGTCCCTGAAATTATCCGCCATCGCCGCGATCCGGCCGCGATTGCGATCTCCCAGACTTTGAACGATGATGACGCCGATCGCGCCTTCGTTTTCCAGTTTTTTGCCTTCGGTGGCATCGGCCGGGAATTCCGGATCATCGGAAACAATACGATCCTCGAGCTCGACGGCAATTTTGCCTTTCACTGCGGCGGCGCCGGGCCGGCCCTCGTCGATCAGTTCGAGGGGCGCACTCACTTCTCCGCTGACAGACCAGAGCTCCGGAATGAAATCCGTACGGGATTTCAAATTCATCTCCCCGCCCGCGGCGTCGCGGACGTGCAATTCATTTTTCGGTCCCAGGCGGGAAGAATAGATGTCGAAGTGCTGAAAATAGGTTCCGGCATCTCCTGAAGGCTTCAATCCATTTTTCTCAAAGATACCGGCGATGTAATCCGCAGCCATGTTCAATTCGGGTGTGCCGTTGCCGCGGCCTTTGAATTTTTCGGAAGCGAAATAGGTGAGTTTCTGCCGCAGGCCCTCGGCGCGAATCGATCCCACTCCGGTGGCAGCGGGAGCTTGAGCGGCGCCGGCAAAAATAAGCCACGCGAGAACGGGGCACACGGTCAGTACGGCAATTTTGTAGCGGAGCGAGAAACTACGACGTAATTCCACTATGCGCACCGTTTCTCACTCGCGAATCCTGAACCCAATGCAGAACCTCTTCCGGCGTATCGACCGTCTTTAAAATATCCAGGTCTTCGACCGCGATCATCTTTTCGCGCAGCAGGGTGTCGCCGACCCAGTCCAGCAAACCCTTCCAGTATTCTTTACCAACGAGGATAACCGGAAATGGTTTGATTTTCCGTGTCTGGATCAACGTGATCGCCTCGAACAATTCGTCCAGCGTCCCAAAGCCTCCAGGAAGAATGACGAAAGCGATAGAATATTTCACGAACATCACTTTCCGCACGAAGAAATATCGGAAATTCAGGAGCTTGTTGGCGAATATGTTGGGTTTCTGCTCCAGCGGCAGCTCGATGTTCAGGCCGACGGAGGTGGCCCCTGCTTCGGTGGCGCCCTTGTTGGCTGCTTCCATAACGCCCGGCCCGCCGCCGGTAATGACGGAGTAACCGTTCTTTGCGAGCAGGCTGGCGATTTCCTGCGCTCGCTCATAGCCGACGCTGCCGGGCAGCGATCGCGCCGAACCGAAGATGGCGACGGCCGGCGGGATCTTCGCGAGCATTTCAAAACCTTCAACGAATTCCGCGATGATGCGAAAGATCCGCCAGGTATCCTTACTTGTGAAATCGTCGATGACGTATTGCTCTTCAATTCCGTTTCGTTTCATAAAAGCTCTTTGACTTTAAAATTTCATTCTAGTATTTAGGACAGCATGAGTGCTGAGATCTCTTTCTGCCCACTTTGTGCCGGAAAGCTAGACGCCGGTGACGATGAACAGTTCGTCTGCGAGGATTGCGAATCACAGTTCTTCATTCAGGTCGTGGAAGCGGGAGATGAAGACGATGATGATGAGGAAGAGTAGACATTTCCGATAACCTCGTCTGGTAGTAGCACCTGAGTTTCCAAAACGGGCGCTTATTGGAAATTCGAAATTGGAAGTTCGAGATTGGCAATCGGATTTCCCAATGTCGAATCTCGAACTTCCAATTTAATTTCGAATTTCCAATACGTTTCCTGTGGTTCCTTCCCTGTTAATTGAGGTAGCCGAGCAGCTGTTTCGCGCGCTGCGACCGGCGCAGCTTCAGGAGCGCCCGCTCTTCGATCTGACGGATGCGTTCGCGCGACAGATGCAGGGCGGCGCCGATTTCGGCGAGCGTTTGCGGTTCGCGATCGCCCAGACCGAAGCGCCGTTCGATGATGAGACGTTCCTTGTCTTCGAGTTGCGAGAGCAATGTCTGCAATTGCTCTTCGAACGACTGGGCAATAAGAAGTTCGTCCACGGGCGCGATGCTCTGGTCTTCGATCAGATCCTCGAGGCGCGTTTCGCTCTCTTCGCCGATCGGCGCGTTCAGAGAGACTTCGGTCGGCGGGCCTTCCATCATTCCGCGAACGTCCCGCTCGGTCATGCCGAGCTCTTTTGAAATCTCATCGACCGACGGACGGTGGCCGAGCTCCTGCGTCAGATGAGCGACCTTGGTTTCGAATCGATACAACTCGTGCTTCAGCTTGGGAGGCAGACTGAAGACCTGCCCGTGATGGGCAATAGCCGCCAGAATCGCCTGCCGGATCCACCAGCTTGCATAGGTGATGAAGCGCACCCCGCGTAACGGGTCAAACCGCGAGACCGCCTCGATCAATCCAAGATTTCCTTCGTTGATCAGCTCGTGCAGCGGATATCCCGACCGCGAATACTTCTTCGCCATCGCCACAACGAAGCGGAGGTTGGCTTCGATGAGCCTCTGAAATGCCCCTTCGTCGCCTTTCTGGACGCGGGCGCCCAGTGCTTTTTCCTCGTCAGGAGTGAGTTGAGGAAACTTCGAGATCTCCTTCAGATA
>DASXLG010000089.1 GCA_036496425.1 Terriglobia bacterium
GTTTCGGGTCTAACGGCCGGCCCGCTTCGTCCTGATACACCGTCACCCCTTTCTGGATGATCTGGACCAGCGTCTGTTCGAGATCCGCACCCTTGAGCTGGGATTGAGCCAGTGCCAGAGCCAGCTCCACCAGCTGCAGAATGAGACTGGGGTTCATTGCTGCACCTCTTTCTCATTCGTCGCGAAGTCCTTGATCGCATTGGTCAAATCGATCAGGTTCTGGTTCAGCTGTTGAAAGTAGGAGTCCGCCGGAGCATTCGCCGCAGCGGCCTCCCGATAGGTGATCCAGGCCGTCCGCGCGACGTTGTACAGCCGGACCAGGTTGTTGATCTGGTCCTTGGCCTCCGGCGAAACCTGACCCGACTGGTAATCCGCCTCGGCCTGCTGGATCGATGCTTCCGCCACCAGCAGCGTGTCATACGCCACCGAGTCGGCCTGATTGAGCGCTCCGGGATGAACCTGGTAGTGCGCCCCGCACGCCGACGTTGCGAACACGATCGGCAGAAGCAGCAGAAGAATGAACGGTTTGATGCCCGGAATCCGAGACCCGAAAGCAGTCGTAAGATTTCCAGCCGTCGTATGCAGAAAGCGATACAGCCAGGTATATCCCAGACTGCCGTTCGCCTCCGGCACCGGCATCGCCGAGATCGCCGCCGAAAAAACCCAGTACAGAACGACTGCGACCCAGAACTGATGTTGCAAAAGAAAATTCATCATAAAGTTGGTACACCTCCTTTGTAGTCGCGGGCTTTAGCCCGCGCGTTGTTAATGGTTTGCAGCTGCCGCGCGAAAGCCCGGTCAGCCGCGTTGTTGATGTTTGTTAATTGGCGGTCTGTTGTTGGTGGTCAGGAACTGTCCCCCTGAGACAGGGGGACAGCCTTGCCGCAGGCAAGGCAGGGGGTCAGCCGCGACGAACTGTCTATCCGGCAAGCTCACCGGTAAAAGTACAGATAAGCGGCCACCGCCACCGCCCACCCGCCCTTCAACCACGATTGCCAGATTTCCAACTTCCTCACCCGCGCGGATAACTTCCGGAGCTCCACCAGCTCTCCCCGGATCTCTCCAAGCAGCATGAGAATTTGATCATTGGTATCCATATCGATATCTTCGATAAGGGGGGCCAGGCCCCCGCGCCCCAGACTTCCGGAGCGCGAGAGCCCGGCCATTCCCATCTAGATGCAGATCCGTTCCACCAGGCTGCTCCAGTCGGATGGACCCAGTTTCCCGAGCGCCCGAACCTGGAAGATGTAATTCACTCCCTTGTTCAGGCCATTGATGGGAACTGCCGGTTTTGTGCCGGTGACCGTCGTCTCAGTCCAGACGGCGGTAGCTCCGGCGGCGGGTTCCGGCGCGTAGCGGATTTCGTACATACGGGCTTTGGAGACGGGTTGCATCGTCACCAGAAGCTGCCCGGTGCTGCCTTGATCGAGGGAAATGATCAGCGGCACAGCGACCGGTTGCGGCGGCGTTCTCTGTCCTGTGGACGAGAGCACGAAACCGCTCGAGACGAAGGTGGGTACATCGCCCTTGCAGGCCGACTCGACGTAGTGTCCGAGCAGGCGAAACATGACGATGGCGGCGTTGCGGCACTTGTCGCGCAGAACGGTGGCGGCTTTGCCCCCTTCGAGCGCGTCAGCAACCGCCGCAGTACAGGCGTCGATAGCGGTCTGGAAACTCGGCATATCGACCGGTGGGGTGGGATAAGCCGGATTGTTCAACATCTTGTCGTGCACGGCGTTCAGACGCGCGAGCAGATCGTTGTCGGACATTCCGGTGACTCCCAGGACTGGTTTCAGAATGTTCAATTTGGTTGCCATATGTGGCACCTCCTTTTGTGATGCGCGGTTTCTAACTAACCGCGCGCTGTTAACGGTTATCGGCCGCGTGAATAAATTGGGGCTGAACTGCGGCCCGTCCTTCCAGCCCCAAGCTTTGAATGTCTTCTAGCGTTAGATTTAAGCGTCAGTCGATGTATCGGCTTTGCGCTTCAATCCACACCAGTTCTTCCCGTTTCGCATGCCTTCTCATGTGGGCGATCGACCGTCGGACCCGGCGCTTCAACTGCCGGATGCTCTGGTCACATCGCGACCTCGCCTCCGTCAGGTGATACCTCGCGACCGCCGACTTGTCGGCTGCCGCCAGCATCGCCATATACGCATCGATCGCGTATTCCGCCGCCGCGATACCCGCTCTCAACAGGGCTTCGACTCCCATATGAATCTCACGATCGTCCTGCCGTTCCGCGAGCGTCTCCGCGATGGCATTACCCACCGCCAGCAGCGCATTGATCTCTCTTGGTAGTGAACTTCGTTTCATCATCGTTACCTTCCTTTCGGGCTCGGTTTTGATTTCGGCCCATACTATGTAAATCGATGGAAAGTGGAAAAAGTACTAATCGCAAATCGAGAGTTCAGGGTGCAAAATCACCGTAGGGCGCTGCGCCGGAAGGACTTAATCGCGAAAAAGATTTTTTTCGCGCCGCGAAGAGTTAAGAAAGTCGCGGCGATAACTATGAAACGACTTCCAGAGTTGAGAAACTCGCTTCGTTAATCGACAAAATCATTTTGCCGATTAAGAAAACTCCTTTGTCGATTCACAAGGTCATTTTCTTAATTAACAAAGTTCCTTTGTCAATCGACAAAACGACTTTGTTAATCGACAAAATGACGTTCAGAATTAAGAAACTGACTCTGTCAACTCTGAAAATGGTTTTGTTAATCGACAAAGTGACTTTCATAACTCCAAAACGAATTCCAGAGTTAAGACAGTCGTTTTGTTAACTCTGAAATTCGATTTGGAATCGACAAAGTCGTGTTCATAACTCTGGAAACGACTTTGTCGATTAACGAGATCGGTCGTTCAATTCTTCAGGCTCGAGAGGATCCGCGCAAACGTATTAGCCACGTCGACGCTGTATTCTTGTTGGTTCTCAGAGGAATGGATGAACAACCGGATTGGCTCAATTAGAGCCTGAGCCTTATCGGGCGCCCATGGGTCCAGCAGGTGTTCGCAGATGATGCAGAGTGTGTAGCAAAATGCCGGGTTCTCGTCGTGATGTTCTGTCGCAATCTCTTTAAGAGCAAGGACATCATCACGAGTGAGAGAGATCTTAGTGGCGATGGGCAGTAAGCTGTCCTTCAGCGGCATGCGTTTGGATCAACTCGTCCAAAGTCATTATGGCGCGAACCCACACTCCCTGGGCTTCGATGTTGGCGCGACCTCCGTCTTGTTCCCTGTCGACTATGGCGACAACGCCGACAACTTCAAAGCCTTCGTCCCGGCTGCTTTGAATTGCTTTAATGATCGAGTCGCCCCGTGTAATCACGTCGTCGACAATCAGTACTTTGTCGCCAGAGCGAACGGTGCCCTCGACAAGTTTCTGCATGCCATGTTTTTTCGGTACTTTCCGAATCACGAAGGATCGCAGTTCGCGGCCGCGCCGGTAAGCTGCCAGGGAGACCGCCACGCCAATCGGATAAGCGCCAAGCTCCAAGCCGCCTGCAACATCAAATTCGACATCTGACGCGGTATCGAGGATGACATCCCCAAGTAATTCAATCATTTGTGGGTAAGAAAGGCCACGTTTGCAATCCACATAGTGATGACTCGTACTGCCCGAGGCCAGCTTAAACTCAACGTCTCGGTACTCGTAGGATGTTCTACAAACGATCTCTATAAGCTTTTGGCGCGCCGCGCTACCCATCATTCCTCGCATTTAAATGGCTCCCGGGCTTCGGGACCCTCTTTGGATATTTTATAGGGTTAGAAGTGATTCATCTTAGAAATAAAACCCGCAACTGGACCAAACCAACCCCAAAACGTCAATAGTCTTCTGCGTTCATACTTACCTAATTTGTATATTTTCAGATACACACGGACATGTCAGGTCCACATGGGTATATGCTGAGATTTCGGACACAAAGCGACACAAGTATCGTACCGCAAGCTGGCATTTATTTTCAGAAGCGTAATTATGTATCCCAATTGATACAACATGTCGTTCAAGGATTCCCCTCTGGCGGCAGGTCTTTTAGAGGACTTGGCCCGAAAACTTGAGGAAGAAGCAGAAAGCCGAGGCAGTCAGACAGAACTTGCCGAGCAGTTGGGGATCGTGCGGAGCCATATGCTCAAGATCATCAAGACGAAGAAGGCTGACTTTGCGACGATCGTGGAACTCGCGGAACGCTTGGGCATCGTCGTCGAGCATGACGGCTTCGTCATAGGGCCGATCAGCCAGAGCGGCAGCAATCGAGGCAGGCGTAATAGGATTCCCTCGGCAACGATCCGGATATTACGGAGCTGACCGACAACGTCAAAGTAAGGAACGTCCTTATCAGCGGTCTCGTTAAAATCGCGGGCGGCACGGCATGGCTATGGTCGAGGCCGGACTTTGCGGAAGCGGTCGATGTCCTTTTTCTGGATGAGGCCGGCCAATTCCCGCTGGCCAATGCACTCGCGATCTCTCAGGGAGCCCGGTCCCTTGTTCTTGTCGGAGACCCGCAGCAGCTCGAAGCGCCTCTGCAGGGATCACATCCTGAAGGGACGGATGTTTCTGCCTTGCACCATATGCTTGCTGGGCGGCAGACGATGCCTCCCGAGCTGGGCCTCTTTCTCGCGGAAACTCGCCGTTTGTCGCCGCCGATCTGCGAATTTACGTCCGAACAGTTCTACGAGGGCCGCCTTGTTTCCCATGCCGGGAACGAGCGGCAGTCGATCAGCGGCCATCCCGCGATTCGAGGCGCAGGCCTCTGGTTTGCGCCGACGCCTCACCAGGGGAATCGCAGTTCTGCGCCAGAGGAGGTTCAAAGGGTGACAGAACTCGTTGGCTCGTTGCTGGGTGGCGCCGTCACTTGGACGGATACCGTGGGCCAAACACATCCTCTCGGGCTACCGGACATCCTCATTGTCACCCCGTACAACGCGCAAGCAGCCGCCTTGCAGCGCACAATTCCCGGGATTAACGTCGGCACCGTCGACAAATTTCAAGGCCAGGAAGCGCCGATCGTCATCTACTCGATGGCGACGTCGTCTCCCGAAGACGCGCCCCGAGGCATGGAGTTCCTGTACAGTTTGAACCGGCTGAATGTCGCAACCTCTCGCGCACGTTGCGCCTGTATTCTTGTCGCAAACCCGGGCTTGTTGCAGCCGGATTGTCGAACACCACGCCAGATGCGGCTGGCCAATGCCTTCTGCCGGTATTTGGAGTTGGCGCAGATCTGTTAGATTATCGAAAACGGAGGGAATCGTGTTCAGGTGCCTTGTCTGCGGTTCCATAGCGGCAACACAAGGATTTGTGAACGAAGTGTTCACCATCGGCGAGAGGCGCGTGATGGTGGAACACATTCCCGGGGAAATTTGCGACCGATGTGGCGAGGCGGCCTTCTCTCGGGAGACAACCGAAAGAGTTCGGAAACTCGTTCATGGCGAGGGGCGCCCGGTGCGAACAATTTCCATGGACGTGTTCGCTCTGAGATGAACGACAACTCACTATGGAGAGATCAATGACATGACGGATCGGATTGAATTAAATCCCAAAGTCATGATGGGGAAGCCAGTGATCCGCGGGACACGGATTACCGTGGAACTCCTTCTCAGAAAGTTAAGCGAGGGAGCGACTGAGCAAGATCTTTTAGATGCGTATCCACGTCTCATCCAAGCGGACATTCAAGCCGCGATCGCCTATGCCGCCGATTCGATCGCTCACGAAGAAACCGTGTTCCTGCGTCCCGCGAAGCCCCGCGCCAGGACCAAGCAGTAACTGGTGCAGTTCCTCGCCGACGAAGGCTGCGACTTCGCGGTTGTTCGAGCGCTAAGAACAGCCGGCCACGACGTTCTCTCAGTCGCCGAGATTGCGAGGAGAGCAGACGAGCGTGACGTCATTCGAATCGCATGAACAGGATCGGATACTGTTGACGGAGGAAGACGGCTCGGTATATAGACCCACGTTGGGTGCTGTCACTGACTACAATTAAAGAAGAGCTATGGCCACTTCGCAACAATTGAAAGCGCTCCTGGAGAGCTATTCGGCAGGTGACGAGGAGCGTTTCCTGGCAATAGCAATGCAGCTGGCCGCGCACGAAGCGCGCCAAGGGCATCCAAAACTTGCCAAAGAACTGCGCGACATCATTGATTCCGTGAAGGCAAAGCGGCCATTGGCCCGTGTTGTCGCAAAAACTGTTCCCCTTGTCCAACCGCGTGGCGAGCTGTCTGGGTTGCTGTCGGCCTCTTATCCAAAAACTCGGCTGTCAGATATGTGCCTGACTTCTGACGTTTTGAGCAGACTGCAACGAATCATTCGGGAGCATCGGCAAGAGCACAAGTTGCGAAATCATGGACTCGTTCCACGGCGGAAGGTTCTGTTGCTTGGGCACCGGGTTCCGGTAAGACGATGACGGCCTCGGCCCTTGCAGGCGAAATGGATCTTCCGCTGTTCACGATCGTCCTGGAAGTGCTGATCACGAGATTCATGGGCGAGACAGCAGCAAAACTGAAGCTTGTCTTCGATTCAATCCAACAGGTCCGTGGCGTCTATCTGTTCGACGAGTTCGATGCGATTGGCAGCAAAAGGATTCTTGCTAATGACGTGGGCGAGATTCGCAGAGTTCTAAACTCGTTCCTTCAATTCCTTGAAAAGGATGTGTCAGGCGGTATCATTGTCGCCGCCACGAATCATCCCGAATTGCTGGATCAGGCGCTCTTCAGGCGATTCGACGATGTGATCGACTTCGCGCTTCCGAAAGACGATTTGAGTGAGAAGGCGCTCCGAAATTTCTTGAGTGCAATGGATACGAAGGCCGTGGACTGGATGACAGTCGTGGAGGCGGCGCGCGGCTTGAGTTATTCCGATATCAATAACGCATGTGAGAACGCTTCAAAAGAAGCCATATTAAAAGATTCCAAGAAGATTGGAACCGAAGATTTGCTGAAAGCTTTGGAAGAACGCAAATCTCCTCTGAGATAGGATGCCCGACCTTCCTCACCTTCGTCCCCAAAATACCTCAAACAAAGAACCCTACAGCCCTCGTGCCGGCCGCGGCGGCTTCAAGTTGCCCGTCCGCCAGCGTGCTGAGCACGGTGCAGCCCTCCAGAGTCAGTTATCGGAAATTCGGCATGTGATACCCGCAACGGATCAAGTCATATTGCAATTCGAAAGTGATCCAGGCTTCGACCGCTTGAATGCGACAGACAACGATGAAGTCGCGGTTTGCCTTCTCGACACTGGCGTGAACCGGGAACATCCACTCCTTTCCCCAGCCCTCCATTAGTAATGGATACGCTATAACGCTGGACAGCATGGACGATGCCCCTTCACGATGAATTTTTGTACGAGTGCCTGGCACTGGTTGATGCTCTTCGAGATGGCAGGGTCCGCGGGAGACATATTGCCGAGAAGGAGCTTCGGGTGAGATTGAGAAAAATGTCTAAGCATCCCAATCTGGATGTGCCTGTTCCACCTGTAAACTGGTGGCGGCAGTTTCCTCTTCTCATGATAAGTTGATTGTTGTGAAATTCAGTGCAGATTTAGCAATGGAGCCAAGCGAATGAAACTGACCCGCGATATTCATAGCCTGAGCACATTCAAGCGCGACACGGCGAAGCTGGTTCGGCAGATGAAGAAGACAAAGCAGCCGGTCATTCTGACGGTCAACGGTAAGGCCGAGCTGGTTGTGCAGGACGCCGAGAGCTATGAAAAGTTGCTCGAAGCCAAGGACAGGATAGAAGCAATCGAAGGCATTCGGCGCGGACTCGAAAGCATGAAACGTCAGCGGGGTAAACCGGCAGAAGCATTCTTCACGGAGTTATTTGCTGAAAAGGGCATTCCCGATCGCGAATGAAGCGCTACGCTGTTGCTTTCGAGGAATCGGCTCAAGCCGATGTGCGTGAATCGTACGATTGGGGATGCCGTGTATGGGGCAAGTCTGAGGCGCAAAGATGGGTCCGTCAACTTCGCTCTGTCGTCCTGAAGCAGCAGCGAGTTACACCCAAGGGCTTCCCGATCGCGCCTGAAAGTGACGAATTTCCAGAAGAGATCCGCGAGGTTATTGCCGGACGGTATCGTGTGTTGTTCACGATTATCGGTCACACCGTCCACGTCCTTCACGTTCGGGGAGCCTACATTCCAACCATCAAAACAAACGATTCCGTGCGCATGGAATAGAGAAGATACGTGAGTTACAGCGAGTTGCGCCGCATTGTCACTTCATTGCCGGTCCATGATCGATTGCAGTGTGCTTCTGAGTTCCTCGCTAATTTCCCGGGCGAAGAGATTCTGCTGGTTTCTTCGACCAGGATGGCGGCAGACGAATTCGTGCGGCAGGCGTGCATAACGTCGAAGGGCGTCTTCGGTGTTCACCGGTTTACGCTTCCTCAGTTCGCCTTTACTCTGGCAGAGGAGCGGCTGGCGCAGACCGGAAAGTCGATATTGTCCGGTGTGGCAATGGATGCATTGGCAGCGCGAGCGGTGCATGAGTGTCGAAGCTCCGGGCAGTTGACCTGGTTTGATCCGGTCGCAACAACTCCCGGATTCTTTCGCGCCCTGGCCTCCACAATCAGTGAATTACGACTGAATAATATGGATCCCGGGAAGGTTCGCGGGGTGCTCCCATCGGGTCCGGATCTGGCCAATCTTCTGGATCAGTTCGATCGCAGTCTGAAAGACACCGATGTCGCCGATCTCGCGACGGCATATCGGACGGTAACGGCAGTGATTGGCGAAACGGAGTTTCGCTTTCGAGGAAGACCGCTGCTACTCCTGGACATTGTTCCCACCTCATATCTGGAACAGGAAACGATTCGGGCTCTAAGCCACGCCGCCTCCGCAGTCCTCGCAACGGCGCACCAGCGGGACCAGTCCAGCATTCAAGTTTTAGAACAGGCTTTAGGCGTCGAGGCGCAACCGCTACCGGTGAAAACCACCGCGAATGCTCTGGATCGACTTCGTACCAATGTCTTTGAAAGGACTGCGCCGGCGGGCGAAATCGATTCCACGGTCGAGTTTTTGTCGGCAACCGATGAAAGCCGTGAATGTGCTGAAATTGCGCGATCCATTCTAGCGCTGGCGCAATCCGGCATTCCTTTTGATCGCATGGCGATTGCGTTGAGGAATCCGGAGGCCTATCAACCTCTGGTTGAAGATTCGTTGCGCCGGGCGAACGTGCCGGGATTTTTCACACTTGGCAGCCGCCGGCCGAATCCGGCTGGACGTTCGTTGCTGGCATTGTTGGCCTGCGCCTCGGAGGGACTTTCCGCTTCCCGCTTCAGCGAGTATCTGTCGCTGGGCCAGGTGCCCAACGTGGACGAAAGCGGGAAGCCCGCGCCTCGACCTCCCCAATGGGTTCCGGTTCAAGGGGAATTGTTCCCGGAAATACCGGTGCCCGAGATTGCGGAACCGGTGGAAGAAAACGCGGACGATGACGACGACTCTCCAGTCATATCCGGATCTCTGCGAGCGCCGTACCAATGGGAAAAGCTTCTCGTCGATGCTGCCGTTATCGGTGGGCACGATCGATGGATTCGCCGTCTGGAGGGTTTGAAAAACGAACTCAAGAAACAGATTTCGGAAGTCGAGACAGAAGAAGAATCAAAGCGCCAGGCGCTGGAACGTCGATTCGCGCGCCTGAACGACCTTCAGCGGTTCGCCCTCCCGCTGATCCGGTTTCTGGATGAACTTCCGGATAACGCCATCTGGAACGATTGGCTGGACGCGTTGGAAAAGCTGACGGCAATGGCGATCCGCCGTCCGGAATTTGTCCTGGCCGTGCTGGCTGAGCTTCGCCCGATGTCGACCCTGGGGCCGGTTACCCTCGATGAGGTCAGAGAGGTTCTCACTCACCGTCTGACTTTTCTGCGCACCGATTCCCCGGAGCGGCGTTACGGGAAAGTCCTGGTGGCCACGACCGCCGAGCTGGCGGGACTTTCGTTTGACGTCGTCTTTCTGCCCGGACTGGCTGAAGACATCTTTCCAAAGAAGGCATTTGAAGATCCGCTTCTGCTCGATGACGCCAGGCGGCAGATTGATCCGTGGCTGGCGACGCAGAACTCGCGCACAGGACGGGAACGCCTCCTTCTTCATATTGCGGCCGGCGCCGCGCGGTCGAGATTATGGATTTCATATCCGCGGATGAATCTGGGACAGGGCCGCTCCCGCAGTCCCTCCTTCTACGCGCTCGATATTTTGCGGGCGATGACCGGCAAAGTTCCCAATCTGCGCGAACTGCAGCAGCGCAGCACCGGTCAAACCCAGGCGCACATCGGCTGGCCCGCGCCGAATGATCCAGGCACGGCGATCGACGACGCCGAATACGATCTCGCTGTGATCAGCGGGCTGTTGCGAATTCCCGCGGAGCAAGCCAAGGGTCGCGCCCGCTATCTTCTGACCGCGAGCCCCATTCTAGGACGCTCATTGAGAACCCGCGCCGGCCGCTGGCGCCGCCGCTGGACCGAAGGTGATGGGATTGTGGCCACCGACGCCAGCGTCATCGATGTGTTGGCGCCGCATCGCCTGACCGCGCGCCCTTACTCGGCCACCGCATTGCAACAATTCGCCGCCTGCCCCTATCGCTTTTTACTCTATGCCATCCATCGGATTCAGCCTCGCGACGAAGCCGTGGCCATTGAACGGATCGACGCACTGACGCGCGGCAGTCTTATCCATACCGCCCAGTATCGGCTGTTATCGGAACTGAGGGGATTGAACCTCCTGCCGATCCAAGCGGAAAATCTGTCGCAGGTTGTTAGCGTTGCCGACCGCGTTTTCGATGAGGTTGTAAACACTTATCGCGAAGAATGTGCTCCTGCAATACCGCGAATATGGGAGAGCCAGATCGAGGACATTCGATGGGATCTCCGGGGCTGGCTCAAAGAGATGTGTCAACCTGTCGATCGGGCATGGACACCACGATGGTTCGAATTGTCGTTCGGATTGCCAATGGCCCGCGACAAAGACCCGGGAAGTAGCGACGAACCCGTTCTATTGCCTGACGGAACTCGCGTCCGCGGAGCGATCGACATGGTTGAAGAAAGAGACGGCACGATTCGCATTACGGACCATAAAACGGGAAAGGCACTGGCACAACCGCCGGGACTCACCGGTCACGGCGAGATTTTGCAACCCATCTTGTACGCCCAGGCCGCCGAAGCGATACTGGGGAAACCGGCAGAGTCAGCCCGCCTGTTTTTTTGCACCGACCGTGGGGGCTATCGATCTGTTGAAATCCCGATCAACGAACAATCACGACAGTCTCTTTCAAATGTAACAGCCCTCATTGACCGGTCCATTGCCGAAGGATTCCTGCCGGCTGCCCCTGCAGGGGGCGCCTGCAGCTACTGTGATTACAGGCTGGTCTGTGGCCCTTACGAGGAGGCGCGAATCCGCAGTAAATCGCCGGATCGGCTTGCGCTCTTGACTGAATTGCGAGAGCTGCCATGACCCGGGACGAACTCACTCGGCAACGGATCCGTACATCCCTCGATGAGAGTCTCATCGTCGAAGCCGCAGCGGGCACCGGAAAAACAACCGAGCTGGTCAGCCGGATCGTCAATACGCTGAAGGCCGGCAAGACCAGTGTCAACCGAATCGCCGCTGTTACATTCACGAGAAAGGCGGCCGGCGAGTTGCGGCTTCGCCTGCGCATCGAACTGGATGCCATGCGAAGCGCCACGAAAAACGCTGAAGAATTGCAGTTTCTGGAAGATGCGCTTGCCCGGCTGGAAGAGGCCCATATCGGCACCATTCATGCGTTCTGCGCCGAGTTGTTACGGCAACGGCCTGTCGAAGCGCGAATTGCTCCGGGTTTCGAAGAACTCGATGAGAATCAGTCCGCTCGACTTTACGCGCGCGCGTTCAACGCCTGGATCCAGGATGCCCTGCAGCGCATGCCGGAGGGTGTCCGGCGGGCGTTAAGCCGGGTCGCGGCCGGGAATTCGACCGACAACGACAGCCCACTGGACCAGATTAAGTCCGCCGGCTGGGCGCTCGTGCAGTGGAGAGACTTCCCGCGCGCCTGGCGGAGCGGAGAGTTTAATCAACGGGAACACGTCGAACGCATCCTTCCGGAAATCGCTGAAGCCGCGCGGATGACGGCTACCTGCACGCTTGCCGGCCATCCCCTGCGCAAGCATCTGCGATGTGTAACGGACTTTGTTTCCCGGATGACCCGGGCGGAGGAAATTCGTCCTCGCGATTACGACGAACTCGAAGCGCTGCTGATCCAGCTGGCGCGCGCCCTGTGGCGTCAGCATCAGAAGGGCCGTGGGGATAAGTTTTCTCCCCAATTCTCCCGAGCCGAGATGATCGCAGCAATGGAACGGCTCCAGGCCACGCTCGATGAATTCCAACGCGATTCCGAGGCCGATCTGGCCGCACTGCTTCAAGCGGAATTGCGAGGTCTCGTGGAGCGTTACGAACAGCTCAAGGCTCGTTCCGGCAAACTTGATTTTGCCGATCTCCTGATGTGCTCGCGCAATCTGATCCGTGACAATGCCGCCGTCCGCCGATTCATGCAGGACCAGTTCACGCACATCTTTGTGGATGAGTTCCAGGACACGGACCCGATACAAGTCGAGCTCCTCGTCTTGCTCGCGGCCGATGATCCCGCCCAAACGGACTGGCGCGCCGTCCGGCCCGTGCCTGGAAAACTTTTCCTCGTCGGGGATCCCAAGCAATCCATTTACAGGTTTCGCCGGGCCGACATCATTACGTATCAGGAACTGTGCCGCCTCCTTCAGGACAAGGGCGTGGCCATCGAGTATTTGAGCAGGAGCTTCCGGGCCGTGAAGCCTATCCAGGATGCGGTGAATGCGGCATTCGCCCCGGAAATGACCGGCGATAGCGCGACGGGGCAACCGGAATACGTGCCTCTGGAAAATACAGTTCTCGGGACAGAACAGCCCGCGATTGTCGTGCTTCCAGCCCCAACTCCATATGGGTCGCAACGAATCAACAAAGAAGCGATCGCCGCCTGTCTCCCGGATGCAGTCGCCGCGTTTGTGGATTGGTTGATAAAGGAGAGTCACTGGACGGTCCGCGAGCCCGGAACGGATGAGTTGGTGCCCATTGCCTCCCGGCATATTGCAATTCTGTTCCGGCGCTTTATGTCGTGGGGCAAGGATGTCACACGCGATTACGTTCACGCGCTCGAAGCGCGGAGCATCCCCCACTTGCTGTGGGGCGCGAGATCGTTTCATCAGCGCGAGGAAATCGAAACAGTCCGAGCGGCGCTGAATGCCGTCGAATGGCCCGACGACGAACTATCCGTATACGCGACGCTTCGAGGCGGCCTGTTCGCGATATCGGACAACCTTTTGCTGCGCTATCGGAATCGTGTTGGATCCTTCCATCCCTTCCACGCCATTCCCGCGGACATAGAGCCGGACTATGCCCCTGTTACCGAAGCGCTGAACGTCTTCGGTGATCTTCACCGGCATCGCAACCGGCGCTCGATCGTCGAAACCGTCAACGCACTTCTGGAAGCGCCGCGTGCCCATGCAGCCTTTGCATTGCGCCCGTCGGGAAATCAGGTTCTCGCCAATGTTTATCGAATCTGCGACCTGGCGCGGACCTACGAAGCCGGGGACGGCTACTCGTTCCGGGGCTTTGTCGACCAGTTGAACACCCAGTCGGAACGCGAAGACAGCGCGGAAGCCCCTGTTCTGGAAGAAGGAACCGAGGGTGTGCGCATCATGACCGTGCATTCGGCGAAGGGCCTCGAATTCCCGATCGTGGTCCTGGGAGATATGACCGCGAATATCTCTTCACGCCATCCGGACAAGCATGTGAATGTGCCTGAACGGTTGTGCGCCGTCCGATTACTTGGGTGTGCGCCATGGGAATTGATGGATCATGAGCAGGAGGAACACGCGCGCGACGCCGCTGAAGGTGTGCGCATTGCGTATGTCGCAGCAACCCGGGCGCGTGATCTGCTCGTCGTCACCGCTGTCGGCGACGTTCAGCGCGATGGTTGGATCAGTCCGCTCAACAAGGCGATCTATCCGCCGAAATCCCAATTTCGCGCCTCTGAACCGGCGCCGCTGTGTCCGGCCTTTGGCGAATCCACTGTCCTTCGTCGTCCCTCGGATTACGACGGAGATAGTGAGTTCTCGGTCAAACCCGGACTGCATACGTCCGAAAACGGAACGCACCATGTCGTTTGGTGGGATCCATCGAAGCTTGGACTGCGAGTCGAGGGCAGCTTCGGTCTCCGGCAGGAGGAAATCCTGGCTGACGATCAGGATGGTCACGCGGCGGAAAGCGTTCAACTGTACAAGGATTGGAAAACCTCGCGCCGACTTTCCGTGACTCGAGGCGGAACAGCAAGCCTGAATGTGTTTCTCGCAACGGATGGCGTCGAACCGCCAACGGGCTGCGCCGATCGTGTTCTAGTCGAACGAGTCCAGCGCGACGGTCCTCGACCGAAGGGAGCCCGCTTTGGATCTTTGGTGCACCTCGTCTTGAGGGACGTCGAATTTGCCTCGCCGTTCGATGTGATCGTCCGTCTGGCGCGAACGCATGCGCGCCTGTTGAACGCCACCGGCGAAGAAATCGAAGCAGCCGCGCAAGCCGTCAGCGCTGCCTTGCGGCATCCCTTGCTCGAAAGGGCACGCAAAGCGAAGCGATGCCATCGCGAGCTTCCGATTGTGATTCAGGATGAAATCTTGGGCGTGCTGGATGCCGTTGTCGACCTGGCTTTTCTCGAAGACACGGCGTGGACTGTAGTTGATTTCAAGACGGACGCGGAAGAGGCTCAGCGAACAGGAAAATACCGCCGGCAAGTCGGTTGGTATATTCACGGTCTTGAGAAGACAACAGGTGCTCCGGCCCGCGGCTATCTTCTGCACGTATAATGATCGCGTGAATCACGACCTCACTCGCCGGGAGTTTTTCGCCGCAACCACCGCTGTGGGCATGCTGGGCAGTTCAGGCGGCCTGGAGCTGAGCGCGCAAGTCCCGTCGGAAGCGCCGGCTTTCACCGTCCCTCTCGCCCGATTTACAGCTGGCGTCCGGTACGAAGCCATTCCGCCAACCGCGATCCAAAACGCGAAGAATGCGATCCTGGATGACCTCGGCGTTGCCGTTGCCGGAGCGACCGAAGAGAGCGCGGTGATGATCGGCCGGATGGTTCGAGAGGAAGGCGCCAAAGAGGAAGCCACCATCTACGGGCAGCGCTTCAAATCCTCCGTCCTTCAGGCGGCCTTCGTTAATGGAGCCTGCGCTCACGCGCAGGACTTCGATCACAGCTTCGTGGCCGGCCAGCAGCCCTCGTGCGCCATCATTCCGGCCGTCTTCACCCTGGGTGAAACGCTTGGCTCCAGCGGCAGGCAGATCCTCGAAGCCTATATCGCCGGCTTCGAAGTCACCGCGGCCCTGATGTTCGCCGTGCAGTCGCTGGGTACCGGCGGCTGGCACGCCAATGGAACGATCGGCACGCTCGGCGCTGCCGCGGCGTGCGCGAGACTCCTGGGCTTGAACGAAACCGGCACGGATATGGCTCTCGCCATCGCCGCTTCGCTGGGCAGCGGGATCATCGCGAATTTCGGAACCATGACGAAGCCTCTCCATGCCGGACAGGCGACGCGCAGCGGCGTTCTTGCCGCGAAGCTGGCCAAGGCGGGCTTCACCGGAAATGCCCAGGCGCTCGAAGCCCGCAGCGGCTTCTTCGATTGTCACTATCCGGGCGGCAAAATCGATCACGCCCCGATTGCGTCTCTCGGCAACCCGTGGTCGATGGAGAAGTATGGAGTCCGCTACAAACCTTATCCGTGCGGCGGCCTCACGCACAGCGCGATACTCGCCGCCATCCGGCTCCGCAACGAACATCAGGTCACACCTCAGCTCATCGACCACGTCGAGGTGCGGGTGCCGGCCGACACTGCCGCGCCTCTCGTCTATCGCGTGCCGAAGGCCGCCCGCGAAGGCAAGTTCTCGATGCCGTACCTGATCGCGCGGGCCATCATCGACGGCAACATTACCTTCGACACCTTTACCGAGGAGGCCGTCCGAAACCCCCAGGCGTTGCAGCTGCTGGAACGCATCGATATGAAAGTCGATCCCGCGCTCCAGGCCGGCACCGACGGCAGCCGCCCGGCTATCGTCGCGATGAAACTCACGAACGGACAGACGCAGACGCTGGAGCAGAAGTTCCCGAAAGGAAGCCCCGAAGTCCCGATGACCCAGGATGAACTTGTCTCCAAGTTCCGCACCTGCACGAAGGGCGTCCTGAGCGCAGCCTCGACAGATCGCGCTTTGGACTACATCGGCAAGCTCGAGACCATGAACAACATCCGGCCGCTGGTCAAAACGCTCTCCGGCAGTTAGTCTTAGGCATGGCAATCAAGGGCATTTTTTATGTGTACGCGGAGGTTTCGGACCTTGCGCGCAGCAAGAAATTCTATGGTGAAACGCTCGGCTGGAAAATCAACACCGACGAAAAGGATGTCGCGGGTTTCGCTTTCGGAAACGCCTACCTTGTGATCCACGTTGCCGATAAGCCGGCGCCGCCCAGCGGCGCCAGCCTTTACGTCGAGATCCAGGTCGATGATGTGAATGCGGAGCATGCGCGGCTTAAAGGGCTCGGCGTGGAAGTCAGCGATCCGCAGGATCAGCACTGGGGCGAACGCAACTTCTCGTTCCGTGATCCCGACGGGCATACGTGGTTCTACGGGCAGCAGATGCACGGGCAGAGTTAAGCGCGGCTTTGCACAAAAACCGGGGCGTGAACATTCCCCGCCTTTCAAAGGCGGGGTGGCTGCGCCATCAATAAATGATCCCGTTCCGAAGCGGCGCAGACGGGGCGGTTAGTAACTTCAAACAAAATGAGGTGCGCTTCGCGGTTCCTTACTGACCACTATTACTGCTTCGCCCTATCGGGCTCTCGCTTCGCGCCCGCCCTCGCGTTCTAACGTTTTGATCGCTCGGGCGCCTCGCCTTGGAAAGGCGGGCAGTGTCCACCTCAATTTATGACTAATCTCTCTTCTTGAAAAACAAATCGTAGAGTTCGTTGCGGGTCATGCCCAGCTTTTGCAGCACGGCTTCCCGCGTGAGCAGCGCTTCGGCGCGCGTCTCTGTTGCACCGCTGACCACAATGACGAATTCTCCGAGGGGTTTGACTTTGCCACGCAGTTCGGAGATCGGTCCGAACAGAAATTCCTCGTGAAGCTTTGTGATTTCCCGCCCGACGCAGGCCTCGCGGTCACCCAGTACATCCTGGAGATCTTCGAGCGCCGCTTCGATACGATGCGGCGCTTCATAAAAAACCAGCGTGCAGGCAATATTCGCGATGGAGGTCAGTTTCTGGCAGCGCGCGTTCTTCTTTGGCGGGAGAAATCCGATGAACATGAATTCATCGGAAGGAATGCCGGAAGCGGCCAGCGCCGTGATTGCCGCGGAGGCGCCCGGTATTGGAACAACGTTGATGCCGCGAAGCCGGCATAAGCGGACGAGCCGGTATCCCGGATCCGAGATCGCCGGCATGCCCGCGTCCGACACCAGCGCGATGCTGGTGTCGCCGTCGAGTTTCCGCGCCAGCTCTTCCGCTTTCGTTTCTTCGTTGAATTCGTGGTAGCTGATCAGCGGCTTCTGAAATCCGAAATGATTCAGCAGCTTGATCGTTTGACGGGTGTCTTCACAGGCAATCAGATCGGCGCTGGACAGAATTTCGAGCGCGCGTTTGCTGATGTCGCTCAGATTTCCGATCGGTGTGGCGACGACGAAGAGGGTTCCCATCGAATTTAATCGTTGACAGATTGAAACGAACAAGTAGAATTACTTGTTCTGGCACTGAGCCAAACGAATTGCTTATGCAAAAATCTTTCCAACTAAAGCCCAATCAACATAGCCGCTGTTCATTTAGCAACAGCCCTGCATATTATAATTATTCTTCGTGATATTTAAGTACCTGCCATTGTAAGAACAAAAGCCCCGGCCAAACCGGGGCTTTTGTCTTTTAGGTACCATATGCCCGCGCCTACAGTTTCAAATTTTTCAGGTATTGGCGGAAGTCTTTTCCCAGGTCGTGCCGGCGCAGTGCGAATTCGACGGTCGCTTTGAGAAAGCCGAGCTTATCGCCGGCGTCGTAGCGGGTGCCTTCGAACATGTAGGCGTATACCGGCTGCTGTTCGAGCAGGACACGAATGCCGTCGGTGAGCTGGATCTCGCCGCCCCTCCCGGTACGGGTCTTTTCGAGAATGCCGAAGATTTCCGGCGTCAGGATGTAGCGGCCGATAATCGCGACGTTGGACGGCGCTTCCGATGCGGGCGGCTTCTCGACCACGTCCTGCACCCGATAGACCCGGCCGTTGAAGCCTTCAAGGGGAACGCCTCGAATCACACCATAATGTTGGATCTCGGAATGCGGCACTTCACAGGCGGCGATGATCGATCCTTGAAGCTTTTCGAACAGATCCATCATCTGCTTGATGCACGGCACGGGGGAATCGATGATGTCGTCGCCGAGCATGACTGAAAACGGCTCATTGCCGATCGCATCCCGCGACATCAGAATGGCGTGTCCCAGTCCGAGCGCTTCCTTCTGCCGGACATACGAGACGTTGATCATGCTCGAGATCTGCCGCATTTCGGCCAGCAGTTCTTTTTTGCCGCGTTCCTCGAGCACGCGCTCGAGTTCATAAGACACGTCGAAATGATCCTCGATCGCGTTCTTGCCGCGGCCGGTAACGATCGTGATATTTCGGATGCCGGCGTTGACCGCCTCTTCGATCACATATTGAATGAGCGGCTTGTCGACCAGCGGCAGCATTTCCTTGGGCTGAGCCTTGGTGGCGGGCAGAAACCGCGTACCTAAACCCGCGGCCGGGAAAACGGCTTTGGCGATGCGCATATTTTTACTCGACCATTGTTCCGATGCGGAACCAACGCGTTCTATCGAAGAAATGCAGGGCCACGGTGGAATAGCCATCGACCCATTCCCGGAAAGTCTTATCGCCGGGTACGTAAGGGTCGCTTTCGTATGACCAATAGATGAACAGCGGCTTGCCGATAATTTCATCCCAGGTGACGAATCCCCAGTAGCGGCTGTCGTTGCTGTTGTCGCGATTGTCTCCCATCACGAAGTAGTGATCGGGCGGGACCGTCACGGGGCCGAAATTGTCACGGATCCGGAGTTCTTCCGGAGTCCAGGGATCTGCGGAGTAGATGGTGGAGTCGACATGGATTTTGTACGGCTCAATCAGTTTCCGGCCGTTGATGTAGACCGCTTTACCACGGACTTCCACGGTTTCCCCGGGCAAACCGATCACGCGCTTCACGAAAGGAATATTGCCTTCCGTCGGGGACTTGAACGCGATGATGTCCAGCCGCCGGATCGATCGATGCGGCAAATATGAACGAATCGCAGTGGGATAGTTCGCGGGGAATGCCAGCTTATCCAGAAAGAAATGATCGCCCACCAGGATCGTGGGCTTCATCGATTCCGTAGGGACCTGCGTGGCTTGCGCGATATAGCTGGTAAAGACCAGGACAAAGATGATGGTGAACGCCAGACTCTCGATCCACTCGCGGAAGGCGCCCCTCCCCATGGACGGGACGGTGTCGAAGGTCGTCAGTTCGTCGATCCGTATTTCCGGAGTTGCGAAGCTGACGAACTGATCTAATGGTACGTCTGGCGGTAGCTCCGGCGCCTCCGGCGGCGCGTCGGGGAGGTCGCTACCGTCCAGCTCGGATCTTGGTCCTTCTATCATTTACGACAACTTTTCCTTCACCAGCTGGCTGACCCGGCTACCGTCCGCCGTTTTGCCGGCGAGCCTCGCCATTACCACCTTCATTACCTTTCCCATGTCCTTCATCGAGCTCGCGCCGGTCTCTTGAATGGCCTCGCCAACGGCGCTCCGGATATCGTCTTCCGATGCGGCGGCCGGCAGATACTCTTCAATTATCTTAATCTCCGCCTCTTCTTTTTTCGCCATCTCTTCGCGGCCGCCGGCACGGAACTGCTCCGCCGAATCTTTACGCTGCTTCACGAGCGTATTCAGCACAGCAATTGCTTCGCCATCTTCGAGCGGCTTCATCTTGTCGATTTCTTTATTTTTGACGGCGGTTTTCATCATTCGCAAGACGCTGAGCCGGAGTTGCTCCTTGCTTTTCATGGCCTCGGCGAGATGTATCTGGATTTTTTCCTGAAGAGTCATGCGCTAGCCCTTAACCACCCCCAGCGGCCGGAGGCGCGCGACGCGCGCCGCAAGACCTGCGTTGTGAACGACATCGACCACGGACTCGATGTCCTTATAAGCTTCCGGTTTTTCTTCCGTAAGCCCTTCGCGAGTCAGCGATTCCACTATGATACCGCGGGATTCCAACTCCTTTTGAATTTCCTTTGCCGTAACGCCCTTCTTTGCAGCAGACCGGCTCAGAACGCGCCCGGCACCGTGACAGGCGGAGCCGAAGGTTTCCCTCATGGCACCTTCCTGCCCCATCAGGAAATAGGAGGCGGTACCCATGCTGCCCGGAATAAACACAGGCTGATCGGGAAACGATCGTGTCGCGCCCTTGCGGTGGACCACCACGCGTCTCGGCTTACCGTCGATGGTGTGCGTTTCGATCTTGGCGATGTTATGAGCGACATCATAGATGACCGGCATGCGGACATTCTCGCCGAGAACCCGTCTGAACGCGCCCCGCGCGGCATGCGCAATGCACTGCCGGTTCGTCCATGCGAAATTTGCCGCCGCGGCCATTGCGTGAAGGTAGCGCTGGCCTTCGGGTGAATGGACCGGCGCGCAGGCCAGCTGGCGGTCCGGCACGTGAAGATCGTAACGGCGCATGGCCTGGTCCAGTTGCGAAACATAATCGGTGCACACCTGGTGACCGAGCCCGCGGGAGCCGGTATGAATGAGCAGTACGACGCTGTCTTTATGCAGGTTGTATTGCGCGGCTGCTTTTTCGTCGAACACCTCATCGACGAATTGCACCTCGATAAAATGATTTCCGGAACCCAGCGTTCCGAGCTGCGGAGCTCCGCGCTGCTTCGCGCGCTCGCTGACGGCATCCGGATCCGCGCCTGCGATGCAGCCGCGCTCTTCGGTGTGATCGAGGTCCGCTTCCGAGCCCATGTCGCGTTCGATTGCCCACTTCGGACCCTGTTCCAGAACCTTGTTCAGGTCGCTGGCCGAGATCTTCAAACGGCTCGACTGGCCGGTGCCCGAAGGAATATCGCGGAACAGTTGATGCACAAGTTCACGGAGCTTGGGCTTCACATCCTTCAGCGTGAGATTGCTGCTTAGCAGCCGGACGCCGCAGTTGATGTCGAATCCAACTCCGCCGGGTGATACCACTCCATGCTGTTCGTCGGTAGCCGCGACACCGCCGATTGGAAATCCGTAGCCCTGGTGAATGTCGGGCATCGCCAGAGCGCGTCCGACAATGCCGGGAAGCATGGCGATGTTTGCGGCCTGTTCGAGGGATTGATCGTGGCGAATGGCCTCCAGAAGCTGTTCGCTGGCGTATACGACGGTGTCGGTGAGCATTCCGGGCTTGTACGTCCTTGGAATCAGCCACCGGTAGTCGTCGATTTTTTCGAGCTGCATGTCAAACGTCCACGAAAATCCGGAGTTCCCAGCCGCCATCCGCTGTGGAGTGGCTCTCGAACTGATGATATGTCGCGGCCTTGACGGCGGTGCGAAACTCGTGTCGGTCGAAATCCAATCTTTCGCCCCGGGCGCGTCCGATGATTTCGTCGGAATTCCAGGAGTCGATCATGAACTCGACGAAGACCATGCCTTCGGTGTCGAAGAAAAAGAGAATTTCGTTTAACCAGTTGATGATTTGTTCGGCCTCGTCGGTGCCAGAGGCTTTGAAGTAGCGTTCCTCGAGGGGGTGGAAATCGGAGGGTTTGGCGAGAATTGAGACGAGGCCGTGGGAGGCTTCGATGAGGGCTTCTTCACGCGAGACTCCGTGCGCGAGAATGCCGATGTCGGATGGATGGTCGAGAAGCTGAAACATAGAATCAACACGGTGTGTGAGCGACCCCCTGCCCGCCCTTTCGCGGGCAGGGGGTCGCTCACAAGGACTGTTTGTATTAGATGTCCAGTTCTATATTCCAATACAGATAATCCCGCCAGCTCTCCGGCGGCGACTTCAATCGGAAGGTGACGTGGAACGCGGGCAGCCAGTGCGGTTCGGTCGGCCGCCGGATCAGCCGCATGCTCGCTTCGTCCGGCGTGCGGCCGCCTTTCCTGTGATTGCAGCGGAAACAGGCCGCGACAATATTGTCCCAACGCTTCTGTCCACCCGATGCGACAGGCACGACGTGATCGAACGTCAGATCTTCCGAGGGGAATTTCTTGCCGCAATACTGACACGTGTAGTCGTCGCGGGCGTAGATGTTGGCGCGCGAAAATTTCACGCGGTTGTGATTCTTGACCCTGACATACTTGAGCAGCCGGATGATCGACGGAAGCTTGATGGCGAACGTAATGGCATGAATCTGCTGGTCGTACTCCTCGATGACTTCCACTTTTCCCGCGAACAGCAGCGTCAGCGCTTTTTTCCAGGGAATAATCCGTAGCGGCTCATAGGAAGCGTTTAAGAGTAGAGTCGCGTTCATATTTAAGCTGATTTTTCAGATTGCGCGCCGGTTTGTCAAGGGCTTTCCATGCTGAAACCCCTGTCATTATTGGGTCTTACGAATCTGTTACAATCCTGAAATGCTTCAGAAAGAAGAGCATCTTCGCCTGATTTTACGGCAGATGGGCTCCTGTATCGTCGCGTTCAGCGGAGGCGTCGATAGCTCCTATCTCGCGCTCGTCGCGCACCAGGAGCTGGGTCCAGATGTCCTGGCCGTGACGGCTGAGAGCCCGAGCTACCCCACACATCAGCGCAATATAGCGACTGGGCTGGTGGGACGCTTCGGCTTCCGTCACGAATTCATCGCTTCGGATGAGATGTCGGATTCGAATTACGTCGAGAATCCCTCCAATCGATGCTACTTCTGCAAACACGAACTCTATACGAAGCTCCAGAAGCTGGCCGAGGCACGCGGCATCCGATACGTGGTCGACGGCAACAACCTCGATGATACCGGTGACTATCGTCCAGGCCGCCAGGCCGGCCGGGAACTCGAGATTCGAAGTCCTTTGATCGAGGCCGAGCTGCATAAGTCCGAGATCCGCGAGCTGTCGCGCATTCACGGCCTCGAAACCTGGGATCAGCCGGCTTCGGCATGTCTCTCGTCGCGCATACCGTACGGTTCCGGTGTTACAGTTGAAAAACTGATGATGATCGATAAAGGCGAAGAGATCATGCGCAAGCTTGGATTCGCTCAAACTCGCGTGCGCCATCACGGCGACATCGCGAGAATCGAGATCGCGCGTGAAGAGATGCCGAAAGCCCTCACTGTCGAAATGTTCGAGCGGCTGAGCCGGGAATTCAAGCGGATCGGATTCCGCTTCGTCGCGGTGGATGTGGACGGCTACCGCACCGGCGCCCTGAACGAAGTTCTCACCCAAATCGCTTCACTCCAGGCAAAATGAAAATCCTTATCGTCGGCTCGGGCGGCCGCGAGCACGCCGTCGCCGATGCCCTCGCGCAGAGTTCCAGAGTCGGCAAAATCTTCGCAGCGCCCGGCAACGGCGGGATTGCCGAACTGGCGGAGCTGGTTGCGATATCCGCAGACGACGTCGAAGGCCTGGCAAACTTCGCCCGCTCTCAACGCGTGGACCTCACCTTCGCCGGTCCGGAGCTTCCACTCAGCAAGGGAATCGTCGATCTGTTTCGCGCCAACGGCATGCCGGTGATCGGGCCTTCCGCCAACCAGGCCCGGCTGGAATCGAGCAAGAGCTTCGCGAAGCGGTTTTTTCAAAGCACCGGGATTCCGACTGCTGCGTTTTCCGAATGCGCCACGCCTGCCGAGGCTTATCAGGTATTGGAACGGTCCAAATATCCGATCGTCGTCAAAGCCGACGGGTTGGCCGCGGGCAAAGGCGTCGTTGTCGCCGAAAACCAGGATCAGGCCCGAGGCGCCGTACAGTCGTTCATGGAAAGCAGGAGTCTCGGCGAGGCGGGCTCGAGACTGGTCATCGAGGAATTTCTGGAAGGCGAAGAGGCGTCGTTTCATGTTTTCGCCGACGGCCTGACCTTTCAGCCCATGGTTGCGGCGCAGGATCACAAACGGCGGTTCGACGGTGATCAGGGGCCGAACACGGGCGGCATGGGAGCCTATTCGATCGACTCGATCCTGACGAGCGCGCAACATGACGCGGTGCTCCAGCGCATCATCACGCCGACGCTCCAGGCGGCTCGCGCTTATTCAGGGATTCTGTATGCCGGCTTGATGCTGACATCCGAAGGTCCGAAACTTCTGGAGTACAACGCGCGCTTCGGTGATCCCGAGACGCAAGTCATTCTTTCGCGATTGAAGACGGACCTGCTCGATATCTTCATCGACATGGTGGAGCACCGCCTGGCGAGCCGCCGTCTGGAATGGCGAGAGGGTGCTGCGGCCACAGTCGTTCTGGTGGCCCGCGATTACCCGGGAAAGGTCGAAAACGGAAAACAGATCTTCGGCCTCGACGAAGCGAAGCGTATCGGCGGTGTGAAGATTTACCACGCCGGAACCCGCGCCGAAGGCGGCAGAATTTACACCAATGGCGGCCGCGTGTTGAATGTGACCGCGCGCGGAGCGACACTGGCGGAGGCCCTGGAAAAAGCCTACTCCGTTTCGCAGATGATAGAATTTGACGGCAAAGATTATCGGAGAGATATCGGAAAGAAAGGTCTTGTGAAAGAAATATGAAGCCTCTTATCGGCATCATTATGGGCAGCGATTCGGACCTCCCCGTCATGCAGGAGGCCACGAAGGTTTTAAAGCAGTTTGAAGTTCCCTACGAGATCGGTGTGTACAGCGCGCACCGGTCGCCGCATCGCACCAACGAATATGTCCGGTCGGCGCGGGGGCGTGGTTTGAAGCTGATCATCGCGGGCGCCGGCGCCTCGGCACACCTCGCGGGAGTCACCGCGGCAGAGACCACCATTCCCGTCATAGGAGTGCCCATCGACAGCTCGCCGCTCTCGGGCTTCGATGCATTGCTGTCGACGGTTCAGATGCCTCCGGGTGTTCCCGTGGCAACCATGGGCGTCGGGAAATCCGGCGCCACCAACGCGGCGATTTTCGCAGTCGAGATCCTGGCCCTGTCCGACGAGCATCTGGCCGCGAAATTTTTGGAGTACAAAGCGGGCCTCGAACAGGCTGTGGCGGAGAAGAGTAAAAAAGTTCAGGATGCGTAGATATCATTGCAAATTTGAAATGCAGGGTTTGTACATTCCCCGCCTTTCCAAGGCGGGGTGCCCGAACGATCAAACGTTAGAACGTTCGGGCGGGGCGGTTATCCGGGAACCGCGTAGCGCACCTTATTTGTTGATGGAAGTTACTAACCGCCCCGTCTGCGCCGCCAAGGAACGGGCCCATTTGGTTAATGGCGCAGCCACCCCGCCTTGGAAAGGCGGGGATTGTACCACTCGCTACCATGAGTAGAACGTTCCACATCACGAATTTCGGCTGCCGGGCCTCCCAGTCCGAAGGCGCTTCCATCCATCAGGAGCTGCTGGATGCCAATGCCACCGAAGCCGGCTCCCCTTATGAAGCGGAAGTCGTGATCGTCAATTCGTGCACGGTGACGGCCGAAGCCGATCGTGATGTCCGGCAGACGATCCGCCGGATCGCGTCTAGAAATCCGCAGGCTCAGATTATTGTTACCGGCTGTTACGCGCAACGTGCGCCCGAAGAACTGGCGGTTTTACCGCGGGTCCGCTATGTCGTCGGCAATTCGCACAAACCGATGGTGGCCGAGCTGGCCTTGCAACCGGATCTCGCCAATCACGGCCGCGCGGAAATCATCTGCAGCAGCATTTTTCTGGAGCGTGAGCTCGAACCTGCGTCTCACCTGGGTTCGGGAGGCCGCACCAGGGCCGTTATCAAAATACAGGACGGCTGCAACGCGAATTGCTCGTTCTGCATTATTCCGTCGGTCCGCGGCCGCAGCCGCAGCATTGAGCCGGCCGCCGCGCTCGACGAAGTTCGCGAACTGGTCGGGCGGGGATACAAGGAAGTCATTTTCTCCGGAATTCATCTCGGCACCTACGGCCGCGACCTTCAAACCAAAGCCTCTTTTTATGATCTGGTCTGCCGGGCGCTGGAAATTCCAGGACTCGAACGATTACGCCTGAGTTCCATTGAACCGCTGGAGGTTGTGCCCGAACTCGTCGACCTGGCCGCGGCGCATCCGCGAATGGCGCATCACTTTCATATTCCGCTCCAGAGCGGATCCTCCCGGATCCTGCGCGCGATGTACCGGCCATACTCCGCGGAATACTATGCGGACCTCGTTGCGCGCGTGCGCGATCGGATTCCGGATGCAGGGATCGGCGCCGATGTAATGGTGGGGTTTCCGGGCGAAGCCGACGACGATTTCAGGGCGACGTACGAGTTGATTGAAAACTCGCCGCTCACCTACCTTCACGTGTTCCCTTACTCTTCACGTCCGGGAACGGTGTCCGCTTCCCTGCCCAACCCGATACCCGATCATGTTTCGAAGTTCCGCGCCAAAACGCTGCGCGGCCTGATAGCGCGCAAGAATGAAGCCTTCCGCCGCCAGATGATCGGGCGCGAAATCGAGGTTCTCACGCTCGACGCCGACTCGGCCATCAGCAGTAATTTTGTGCGCGTGACGATGCCTGCGGCCGCGCCTCTCAATCAGTGGATTCGAGTAAAGATACAGGATCTCTCGGAGGACGGACTTCAGGCTTCGAAGATCACCACGGCGCAGGAAACCAATTGATCGTGCGTCAGTGAGACATAGAAGCGCGCCGCGCCGGCTGCCGTCGCGTGCGCCAGCGCTCCGCCATAAAGGTGGAGTTCCGGTTTGCCGGAAGGCAGGCGCTCGACTTCGACGTCCTTCCATTTCACTCCGTCGGCCCAACCGGTGCCGAGCGCTTTGAAAGCCGCTTCTTTTGCCGCGAAGCGCGCCGCGTAATGAATCTCGGGTTGAGCGCATTTCTTGCAGTACGCAATCTCCGCTTCTGTATATATTCGATTCAGGAAGCGATCGCCGAAGCGCTGGATGGAGTCTCGGAGGCGGTCGTTCTGAACCACGTCAATGCCGATGCCGGTAATCATCAGGTGATATGTTACAGGTAAAACGCCAGGACCAAATCACGTTCCTTCGTGTGGAATTGCTCGACCGCATACCGAACCTGGTGCACGCATTCTCCACGCGCCGCGGCGAGCGGAACGATTTTTCGCTCGGGCCGGCGAATTCGCCGAATCCCATGGTGCAAATCAACCGCGCCCGGTTTGCCGCGGCGATCGGGGCCGCGGGCTGGCCGATCATCAAATTAAATCAGGTGCATTCGGGGATCGTCGTGGATGTGGACGACACGTCGGCGGCAGGTGAAGCCGTGGAAGGTGACGCGGCAGTAACCAACCTCAAGGGTGTCCTGCTCGGGGTGCAGACGGCGGATTGCGTGCCGGTGTTGATTGCCGACCGGGAAGGCCGGGCCGTCGCCGCCATACATGCGGGCTGGCGAGGGACCGCAAGCCGGATCGTCGAAGCCGCAGTCCGGCGGCTGACTCAGAAATTCCAGATCGATGAGCGCGATTTGATCGCCGCTATCGGGCCGCACATCGGCGTCTGCTGTTATGACGTGGGTGAAGAAGTCGCCGCTCAAGTAAATGAGCCGGACGCCATCGTCAGAATGCCGGAGTTCGAGAAACCACATCTGGATTTAGCGGTCGCGAACCGCGCCCAGTTATTGCGCGCCGGAATTCCTGCGCAGCAGATTGAGACGTCGTTGTTGTGCACCAAGTGCCGTGCAGACCTGTTCCACTCGTACCGGCGGGATGGAAAGAGAATGGGGCTCATGTTGTCCGTCATCGGCATTGCGCCATGAATAAGCCGAGAGCCACGCTCGATCGCGTGCTATCGAAAGCCGGAATCGCCTCGCGGACAACGACGCGCGAGTGGATCCAGCAAGGCCGCGTCAAGGTGAATGGCCGGGTGGTACGCAATCCCGACCATTGGGTCGAAGGCGCGAAAGATACGGTCCACCTGGACGGATTAAAAGTCCGCGACGAGAAGAAGGTGTATGTGGCTTTGAACAAGCCGGCTGGTGTTGTGACTTCGTTTGGCGATAATCGAAGCCGGCCGACGGTCTACGACAACCTGAAGGAGCTGGATCGTTGGGTTTTTCCGGTGGGCCGCCTCGACATGGATACCTCGGGGCTTCTGATACTCACGAACGACACGGAATATGGTGAGGCGCTGTTGAGTCCTGAAGCCAAGGTGCGGAAGACGTATTACGGCAAGGCTTCGGGGGTCGTCACCGGCGATGAATACTTCCGGCTCGCCTTCGGCCTGGACATCGGCCGCGGCGAGACCACCGCGCCCGCAATCGTGCGGGAAGTTCGGGCGACGGAGAAATACACGTGGTTCGAGCTGACGATTACGGAAGGAAAAAATCGGCAGGTTCGCCGGATGTTCGAGGCGGTCGGGCACCCGGTGTTGAAATTAGTAAGAATTCGGATTGGGAAGCTGGAACTTGGTGAGATTCCGGTAGGGAAATTCACGATCCTGACGCGTAAGGAAGCGTTGCGCGCGATTGCGGGGGGAATTTGATGGAGGTTACTAACCGCCCCGTCTGCGCCAGCGAAGAAACGGGACCGTCTTTCTGATGGCGCAGCCACCCCGCCTTGGTAAGG
>DASXLG010000090.1 GCA_036496425.1 Terriglobia bacterium
GAAGCGTTCTTTCACCTCACGGCGAATATTTCCTACCCCCTGATGATCGCCATGTCGTTCCTCCTTCTGCCGGCGATGATCGTGCGATTCAGCGGCGGCTGGTTCCAGATGCTGTACATCGACCTTCCCTTATGGCTTGCGTCGAGCGCATCGGTCTCGACGTTTTACCTGATTTCGCAAAAGGCGCTCTATCCGGACTGGAGGACGCGGTTGAAGTATTTGCCGTTCCTGATGTCGGTCGGAATCGGCTTGTCCGTGAGTAACTCCAAAGCGGTGATGGAAGCGCTGCTGGGCATCAAATCGAGTTTTAAGAGAACGCCGAAGTATCGAATCGAGAGTAAAAAGGATCGCTGGGCGACCAAGCAATATCTCGGGCGGACCGGCGTCATGCCGATGCTGGAGCTGTGCCTCGGAGCGTATTTTGTTCTTGTCATCTTTTACGCATTCGAGAACCGGAATTATCCGACGATCCCGTTCCTGATGCTTTTCGTGGTGGGCTTCACTTACATGGGCGCGATGTCCATTCTCCACGTTACACTTCATCGATGGCTAAGAGGTCTGTAGGGGCGGTCTATCGATCTGTGAACGAAATAGCGCCGGCGGCGCATGGGACTGTAGTCCCGGCCGATCGGCCGGGGCTACAGTCCGACGGTCTCTACGGGCCTGATCGCCCACGGTTCGTGCCTTCAGCATTCCTCTTTCTTTGCGTTTGCATTTTCACGATTGTCACCGCCTTTGCGATTGAAAAGGAGCCCCTTCAGGAATACCACGCGCGCCGCGAGCGGCTCGCGCAGAGAATCAAAGGCAATGCGGTCGTGCTCCGCGCCGCTCCCGACGAGGAACTGGTCAAATATCAGCCGGAGCGAAACTTCTACTACCTGACCGGTTTCGATGAGCCGAACGCGATCCTGCTTCTCGACGCCGCGGCGAATCCTCCACAGGAGTACCTTTTTCTGCCGGATCGCAAACCCGCCGAAGAACGCTGGACCGGAGCAAAACTCGGCCCGGGTCCCGAAGCGGAAAAAGCCACCGGCTTCGCGAAGGTGCTTTCGACGTCGGAATTCGAATCAACCCTAAAGAAGGTTTCCGAACACGCGAAGTCTGTTTACGGCCTGAAAGAGGTGGAGGACGACATCGCGTGGCTCCGGCAGGTTAAATCTCAGAGCGAAATCGCGCTTCTGGTCAAAGCGATCGATATCACCATGAAGGCAGAGCAAGCCGCGGCGAACACCATCGCTCCGGGCGTGATGGAATACGAAGTCGAAGCCGCCTTGGAATATGTCTTCCGGAAGAACGGTGCCGAAGGCCCGGGCTTTCCCTCAATTGTCGGATCGGGCCCGTACTCGACGGTTCTTCACTACGACAAAAGCGAGCGCCGCATGCAATCGGGCGATGTGGTGGTTGTCGATATCGGCGCTCAATATGGCGGCTATAGTGCGGATGTGACCCGCACCTGGCCGGTGTCCGGCAAATTCACGCCGCGGCAACGCGAGATCTATCAGATCGTGCTCGACGCCCAGAAGTCGGCAATTGCCAAAGTGAAGCCGGGTGCCCGCATCAGCGATCTGCATCAGGCGGCGATGGGATACATCCGCTCCAAGGGCTACGACAAATACTTTATTCACGGGACGAGCCATCACATCGGACTGGAAGTCCATGACGTGGGTGACACCTCACGTCCATTCGAACCCAACATGGTCGTCACGGTCGAGCCGGGTATCTACATACCCGAAGAGCAACTGGGCGTTCGGATCGAGGACGACGTGCTTGTAACGCCTTCCGGTTATCGCGTCCTTTCGGACTTCCCCAAAGAGCCTGGAGAAATCGAAGCCCTCCTGCAAAAATCGAAGTAGCAAGAAGCGCCACCTTTTATGCCCCCGATCATCAACGTCCAAGGCTTGTCGAAGACCTACGGCATCGCGCCGCTGTTTCAAAACATTTCATTCATTGTCGAAGACGGTGCGCGCATCGGTCTGATCGGACCGAATGGCTCCGGTAAATCCACGCTGCTCCAGATTCTCGAAGGCCGTGTCAAGCCCGATGCCGGAGAAGTCGCGATCCGCAAACGAACACGCCTCAGTTACGTTGCGCAATATTCTGAATTTCCGGCGGACGCGACCGTTCGTTCGGTTGCCGAAAATGCTACCGCGTCCGGCCACCCGGCGCTGATGCTTGAAACGCTCGGCCGGGCCGGCTTCAGCGAGTTCGATGTTGCGGCTTCCGCTCTCTCGGGAGGGTGGCGCAAGCGCCTGGCGATTGTCGAGGGCCTCGTTCAAGCTCCGGATATCCTCCTGCTGGATGAGCCGACGAATCATCTGGATCTTGCGGGTATCCGGTGGCTCGAATCCGTTCTTCAAAGCGCGCCGTTCGCTTGTGTCGTGGTCAGTCACGACCGGTATCTGCTGGAGAATGCCGCAACGGAGATCGTCGAGCTCGCCCGCGTATATGAGGACGGCTTTCTGCGTGTGAAAGGGAATTACAGCGGTTTCCTCGAAGCCAAAGAACAGTATCTTGAAGCGCAGGGAAAACGCCAGGAGTCGCTCACGAATCGCGTTCATATCGAGATCGAATGGTTGCGCCGCGGCGCCAAGGCGAGGACGCGAAAATCGAAGGCCCGTATCGGCAACGCGCAGGAGATGATCGGTGAGCTCGCAGATCTCAATGCGCGGAGCAAGGTCAACACTGCGACGATGGACTTCTCCGCGACGGAGCGCCGGACCAAACAGTTGATTGAACTCGAGGGCGTCAGTTGCGAGATTGGCGGCCGAACGCTGTTCAAAAATATCGGAATGACGATCAAGCCCGGCACGTGTGTGGGGGT
>DASXLG010000091.1 GCA_036496425.1 Terriglobia bacterium
TGTCAGCGTTTTACGACGTTATGCTGAATGGAGGACCACAGTTGTCCGTCATAAACACCAAAGTGGATTCCAGGAGTTATGGATACTGAAGACCAACGACCGCGGCGGCGGGTTACCGCCGAGAGTATGGCGGCAAAGCAGCGCGACATCTCCGTCAGCGAGTTCTTTGCAAAGAATCGTCACCTGCTGGGATTCGATAACCCTCGCAAAGCCCTGCTGACGGCGGTCAAAGAGGCCGTCGACAACTCCCTGGACGCGTGCGAAGAAGCGGGCATCGTGCCGGAAATCTGGGTTCATATGGAGCCGGCAGGAACGAACCGTTTCAAGGTCGGCGTGCAGGACAATGGGCCGGGCATCGTCAAGAAACAGATCCCGCTCATCTTCGGGAAACTGCTCTACGGGTCGAAATTCCATCGCCTGCGGATGAGTCGCGGACAGCAAGGCATCGGCATCAGCGCCGCCGGAATGTATGGCATGCTGACGACGGGTAAGCCCGTGAAGATCCTCTCGATGACATCGGCGAGGAAGCCGGCGCATTATTTCGAGATTCAAATCGACACCAAGCGCAACCAGCCCGAAATCATTAACGGCAAGGGAGAAGGCGAAGAAATCCCTTCGGGAGAAAAAGGACAGAAACACATAGCGGAGCATGGAATCGAGTGGGTTCCGGAATTACGCAGCGGCACCCGGGTGACGATCGAACTCGAAGGCCGGCACGTGCGCGGCCGCGGCAGCGTCGACGAATACCTCGAGCTGACCGCGATCGCGAATCCGCACGTCACGATTCACTACATCGATCCGGAAGGCAACGAAACAACCTATACGCGATCGACAACAGAGATTCCCCGCGAACCCGTCGAGATCAAGCCGCATCCCTACGGCATCGAACTGGGTCAGCTGGTAACGATGCTGAAAGATACCCCGGCCACGACGATGGCCCAGTTCCTGACGACGTCGTTCTCGCGCGTCACCAACGCCGTCGCGCAGAACATCTGCAAGGCGGCGAAGATCAGTACGCGCTCGCACCCGAAACGGATCGGACGCCAGGAAGCCGACGCGCTGTACCAGGCCATCCAGGTCACCAGGATCAGCGCCCCGTCCACGGACTGCATTTCGCCGATCGGAGAAGCTCTGGTTCTCAAGGGCCTCCATCATCAACTCCCGGGCGAATTCTACTGCGCGGCGACGCGGCCGCCGGCCGTTTATCGCGGAAATCCTTTCGCCATCGAAGTCGGACTTGCTTTCGGCGGCGCCAGCCCGACTCAAAAAGTCACGCTCGACGCGCTGAGCGAACTCCTCGAAGCGAGCGACGCGCGTTCCCTGAGGCAATTTCTAATCACGACATTCGACGGTATCGGCGCGGCAGGCGCCGAAAAAATCCTGTCGCAGGCAAAGCTCGGCACGCGGCAGGCGCCCGCGAAATTGTCCAAACAGGAAGCCACCCAGTTGCACGATGCCATGAAGAATGTGAATCTGACCGAAGGTCAGACCATGCAGGTGCTGCGCTACGCGAATCGCGTCCCCTTGCAATTTCAGCCGGCGGCGTGCGCCATCACCCAGTCAGTCATTGGAAATAACTGGCGCTCCTACGGCCTGTCGCAGGCGCGCGGCCAGCTTCCGGTCGGCCCGATCACGGTGATGGTCCATATGGCCAGCGTATGGGTTCCGTTCACGAGCGAGTCGAAGGAAGCGATCGCCTCCTATCCGGAAATCATGAAGGAGCTGCGCCTCGGCCTTCAGGCGGTCGGACGAAAGCTCGCCGTTTATCTGAACCGCCGCAAGAAGGTGAAGCAGGAAGGTGAGCGGCGCGAGATCTTCCTGCGGTATCTCGGCGAGGTGGCCTCCGCCGTCGGCATGATCAAGGGATTGGGTGACAGCGGGAAAAAGGACCTTTTCACCCGCCTGGTCGAAGTCGCCAGGAAAAAGACGGCTGTCGCCGACACCGTGTTGGACGACCGCGGCAAGACCATCGAAGAAGATCTCGGAGACAACGTTTTAATCATCAGTGCAGAAACGGAACATGGCGAAGAAACAGGCGAAACCGACCAAGGCTAGTACCACTACCAAAGACAAAAAAACCCTCGGATCGATCCGCAATCTGGCGGACGGCGTGGTCCACTCTGCCGACCGCGGCCGCGCCCCGTATGTGGATATCCCGTCGCGATCGTTGTCGAACGTCAAGTTCAACCAGTCGAAGCGCATCATCGAGATGGGAACCGGGACGAATCGCCGGGAGTTGTTCAATCTCGCTCAGGCCCGAAGCTACATGCAGACGCTGCTGGTCGGATCCGGCTGTAAACAGCTTATCGACCAGGGAAAGACAACCAGCATCCGCGGTCTCTTCTATCTGCTGAAACATACGATCGAAGGCACCAGCGAAGAAACTTTCGACACGCAGAGCGAATGCGACCCCATCATCGAAGATATCGAAGTCTCACTCGACGCCATGCGCGAAGAGCTCCATCTTTATGCCAAGAACGCCGGCGCCATGGTCGGTCCGATCACGCTGGTGGACAGCGGAGACGAAATCGATTGCTCGCGCATGGGATCGGGCGGCTACAGCGTTCCGTCGATCGTCGAGCAGGATATCGTTCAGTTCAAAAAGAGCACCGCCAAGTTTGTCCTCCACGTCGAAAAGGACACGGTATGGCGGCGCTTCAACGAGGACAAATTCTGGAAAATCTATAACTGCATTCTGATCCACGGCGGAGGCCAGCCTCCCCGGGGCGTCCGGCGAATGCTGCACCGGCTTCACTATGAACTGGAACTTCCGGTTTATTGCCTGCTCGATAACGATCCATGGGGATACTACATCTACAGCGTTATCAAGCAGGGCTCGATCAACCTCGCCTACGAGTCACGCCGGATGGCGATCCCCGAAGCCCGCTTCCTCGGCCTGCGAAGCGTGGATTACGACCGCTGCAAGCTGAGCCCGAGCGTGCAGATCCGGCTCAACGATCAGGACATCAAACGGGCAAAGCAAATCGCGCAATATCCGTGGTTTGCAAAGAAGGCTCCGTGGCAGAAAGAAATCGATCAGATGCTGAAAAACGGTTTCAAACTGGAAGTCGAAGCGCTCATCAGCAAAGATATCAGCTATGTCACCGAACAGTACGTTCCGTCGCGCTTGAAGGAAGGCCACTTTCTCGACTGACTTAAATCCGTTCAATCTGCGGCCGAAAAACATTACTATTTAATTTCGCATCATTAAAAGGAGGCAAGTATGTCCGCTTTCGTTAGTGCGCCTGCGCCTGATTTTTCGGGCGATGCTTATGTAAACGGCGAGTTCAAGAAAATTTCGCTGTCGGATTACAAAGGCAAAAAACTCGTTCTGTTCTTCTATCCTCTTGATTTCACATTCGTGTGCCCGACCGAGATCCAGGCCTTCACAGACCAGCTCGACGATTTCAAAAAGCGCAACACCGAAGTGGTTGGCGTGTCGGTCGACTCGAAATTCACGCATTCCGCCTGGGCGCATCTGGACCGCAAGGAAGGCGGAATCAAGGGCGTCAACTTCCCGCTCCTTTCGGATCTCAGCAAGAAAGTCGCAGCCGATTACGGCGTTCTGCTGCCCGACGGCATTGCGCTGCGCGGCCTGTTCATTATTAATAAGGACGGGATTCTGAAGCACTCGACGATCAACCACCTGGATCTTGGCAGAAATGTCGAGGAGGTCCTGCGCGTCGTCGACGCCATCGATTTCAGCGAACAACACGGCGAAGTGTGTCCGGCAAACTGGAAAAAAGGCGAGAAGGCGATGAAGCCGACAGCCGAATCGCTCAAGCAGTACATGTCGAAATAACAGGCATTCCCTATGCGAGGAGAATCAATGAAAACAAAACTATTCATCGGAATAGCAGTATTGGCCGCGGCGCTGTCCGTACCGGCATTCGGACAGCTCACCACGGGTGGAGTCGACAACTCTCCGAAGGTCGGAGATGCAGCGCCAGAGTTTGCAATTCCGGCAGCCCAGCGCGGCGCGCCGCCTTCGAACCTGAAGGATTTTCAAGGCAAGAAGAAGGTTCTGGTGATGTTCTTCCCGGGCGCTTTCACGCCGGGCTGCACCACCGAGTTCACGGAAGCCGGCAAATACCAGGATCAGATGAACGCCATGAATATCGAGATGATCGGTATCTCGGCGGATCTTCCTGGCGCGCAGAATAAGTTCAAGGAGACGGTCGGCGCGAAGAATACCTTCGTCAGTGATCGCAGCCTGGCGATTGCGCAGAAGTACGACGCTGTTGCGGCCAACGGTAACTCCGCAAAACGGTACTACTTTCTGGTCGACGAGAGCGGAAAGGTCATCTGGAAGAGTACGAACAATTCGTTGATCACAACCGATAAGCTGTTGGGAGATCTCGGCCAGATCGCAAAGAAATAGGCCGACAAATGGTGTGTGAGCGACCCCCCTGCACGGCAGGGGGGTCGCTCACGAGTACTACAGCGTCATGCCGGTGTGGGCCGCGGCAAAGGCCCACTCATCCGCCATTTCTGCAATCCTTTTATCCGTCGGACGATAGCCGTGTGAGCCTTCCGTTTCCACCCGAATCAGTATGGGATTGTTGCATCCTTGCGCGGCCTGCATGGCGGCGGTGAATTTAAACGAGTGACTTGGGACAACGCGATCGTCGTGATCCGCTGTGGTTACCAGCGTCGGCGGATAACAGACGCCTTTCTTCACGTTGTGCAAGGGCGAATACTTGATCAGTACCGCAAACTGTTTGGTATCGGAAGACGTGCCATATTCCGTCGCCCAGGCGCTGCCGCCGGTAAATTTGTCGTAGCGCAGCATGTCCATGACACCGACCGCCGGCAACGCGACGCCGAATAGATCCGGCCGTTGCTCTTCGACTGCTCCCACAAGCAGACCGCCATTGGATCCGCCCATGATGCCCAGCTTCCCCGGCGACGTGTACTTTTGCTTGATGAGTTCCTCGGCCACGGCGATGAAGTCGTCGAACACGTTTTGCTTGCGTTCAAGATTGCCGGCCTTATGCCACGCCTCACCGTATTCGGCGCCGCCGCGCATGTTGGCGGTCACCCAGATGCCGGACATCTCGAGCCAGGCAGGAACATCCGGCCGGTACGTGGGCAGAACACTGATCGAAAATCCGCCGTATCCATAAAGCATCGTCGGATGACTCCCATCCAGCGCGATGCCCCTTCGAGCAGTCACAAAGAACGGCACCTTGGTGCCGTCTTTCGAGGTTGCGAAGAGCAGCTTCGTTTCAAATTGGTTTGTATCGATTGGAGACGACGGCGCCTCGAAGGGCTTGCGCATTTTCGAAGCGGGGTCGTAGGCGAACACCGTGGTTGGAAACAACGGTGAGCTGAAAGCGAAAAAGATCTCGGGGGCGTCTTCGCGGCCGCCCATTCCTGCGACGGTGCCGGTGCCCGGCAGCTCGATATCGCCCTGCGCTGCGCCGTTCGTGCCGAACAGGGACAGGCGGCTGCGCACATCCGCCAGGTACTGCACCACAATGCGGCCGCCAATCATGGTGACGCCTTCGATAGCCTGCTTCCCTTCCGGAACGATCGTTTTCCAGGATGAGGGCTTCGGATCGCGAACATCCACCGCAATGACCTTCCGGTTCGGAGCCTGACGGTCCGAACGCAGGTACAACAAGGGGCCGACATTGGCGAAAGCGCCAAACTCGGCATCGTCATCTTCAATGAGCGGTTTGACCGGCGCCGGCACATTGGGCTTCATCGGATCGCCGAGATCGGAATAGTACAGACGATTGTTGTTATCGGAACCTTTCGACATGAAAACGAGCAGGTACTTGCCATCCTCGGTGACGGTGGCGGTCAGGAACCAGGTCGGAAGATCCTTACGGTCGTAGATCAACTTGTCTTCCGACTGCGGCGTTCCCGCGCGGTGGTAGTAGATCGCCTGTCCGGATAATGCGGCTTCGAGCACCTTGCCCTTCGGCGGCTCGGGATAGCGTGAATAGAAGAAGCCTTTCGAATCGTGAGTCCACGAGATGTTGGAGAATCGCATCCACTTCACGTCGTCGGACAGATCTTTCTGGGTATCGACTTCCCGCACCTTCAACGTTTCCCAGTCGGCGCCGCCTTCGGACACACCGTACGCGAGCCACTTTCCATCCGGCGACGGGCTCCAGTCGGCCAGCGAAAGCGTGCCGTCCGGAGAAAGGACATTCGGATCGAGCACCAGCGACGGCGGGGCATCCAGGTTCGCGCGGACATACATCGGGGCCTGCTTTTGAAGCCCGCTGTTTTTCAGGTAGAAGTAGCGGCCGCCTTCGCGCCGCGGAATACCCGTCTTTGGATAGTCCCAGAGCTGCGTGATCCGCTGCTTGAAATGGTCACGCATCGGCAGAGTTCCGAGCTCGGAGAAGGTCAGCTTGTTCTGCGAGGCAACCCAGTCCGCAACGCCTTTTGAATCGAGATCCTCCATCCACCGGTAGGGATCTGCGACTTTCGTGCCGTGATAGTCGTCGACGACATCCCCAGTCTTCGATGCCGGGTATTCAAGTTTTCGTTCCGGCGGCGTTCGAGTACAACCCATAACTGTTAAAACGACACATCCGATCGCGAACCATTTCCCATTGAAGCCACGCACGATACCTCCAGTTTTTTGCCGTAAAGTGAGATTTTACCAAAGGCGGACCTATAATACCGGCCATGCAAAACCTCCGGTCGCTTATCGTGGGAATCACGTGTTTCGCTCTGGGAGTCGCCGCCACGCGATATTACGATGTCCATCGGCTCGCGCCGCCGCAAGTCACGCAGAATGCGAAGCCTTCGGAACAGCCGAAACCGGCCGAACCGGCAAGCGCTCCGGTCGACTTCGCATCGGAGCCGCTGTGGGCTTACGGATTCGATACGGTCCGCCTGCCCGGCGAAACCGCCAAACCGCAGGCGCCGCCGAACCGCAATCTGCGGGCGAACGAAGATCAGACCGAGCAGACCCGCTCCAGACATGTTGAAGGCAGCAGCGCCACCTACTCCCTCGTCGATGTGCGCGACGGCCAAAACGTCATCGACTGGTTTCCGGGCGACCATCCGCCGATGCCGAAAGTCGTTCAGCACGGACCGGCGGCTTTAGGCGACAAGGCGCGCGGATGCGCCTCGTGTCATCTGCCGAATGGAAAGGGCCGGCCGGAGAACGCCGGAGTCGGCGGACTTCCTGTTTCGTATTTCATGAAACAGATTCAGGATTTTCGAAGCGGCAAGCGCCACAGCGCCGATCCGAGAAAGCCGAATACGAATACGATGATCGAACTCGCCAAGTCGCTGAGCGACGACGAGCTTCAGGCGGCCGCCCAATACTTCGGCTCTCAGAAGTGGACGCCGTGGGTTCGCATCGTCGAATCCGATCTGGTGCCCAGGACGCGCATTTCCGGAAACCTCTTCCTGCCGCTCGAACAAACCAAAAGCGAGCCCATCGCGGGCCGCATCATTGAAATGCCGGAGAATGAAGAACAGGCGGAAACCTATCGCAATCCCCACTCCGGATTTGTCGCCTACGTTCCGCCGGGCAGTCTCGCCAGGGGCAAGGATCTCGTCACCACGGGCGGCGCCAGAGTCGTCGGCAACGAATTCATCCGCGGCAAGACCACGCCGTGCATTACATGCCATGGTACGGACCTGATGGGAGTGGCCGATATTCCTCCGATCGCCGGGCGCTCGCCGAGCTACATGGTGCGCCAGATGTGGGATATTCAACAGGGAACACGAAACAGCGAAGCGGCTCAATTGATGAAGCTGGTGATGATGAATCTCACGAAGGAAGATATGGTCGCCATCGCGGCGTATGTGGCCTCGAGACCGCCGGTGGCCGCTATAAAGAACACGGATTAGCCACAAAAGGCACAAAGGGGAACCCCTTGGTGCCTTTTGTGGCTAATTTTCCTGCTTATCCTTTCTGAGAATCGGCCGGCATCGCGTCGAGCTTGACCGAGATGTGGTGCTCGGTCGGTCCGCGCAGGACCTTGAGATCCACAGTGGTTCCCGGCGTCATTGAGCCGACATCCAGGCGAAGCGAACGGCCGTCGACTTCCTTGCCGTTCAGCGCCACGATGACATCCTCTTTCTCCAGGCCTGTATTCGCCGCGGGACCATCCTTGGCGACATCGCCGACAACCGCGCCGCGAGTCGCTTTCACTCCAAGTGCTGAAGCCAGCTGGGGCGTCAAATCCTGGATGTACACGCCGAGCCTGGCGCGTGTCACGGTTCCCTTATCTTTAAGCTGCGTCGTGATCTGGCGCACCATATCGATCGGAATCGCAAATCCGACGCCCTGGTTGCCGCCGCTGCGCGACAGGATCGCCGTATTGATACCGATCACTTCGCCTTTCGTGTTGACGAGCGCGCCGCCGGAATTACCGGGATTGATGGAGGCGTCGGTCTGGATGAAGTCTTCATAGTCTTCAATACCCAGTCCGCCACGGCCTGTCGCGCTGATAATTCCCATGGTGACGGTCTGGCCGAGACCGAAGGGATTTCCCATTGCGAGGGCAATGTCTCCAACCTCCATCGAGCTGGAATTGCCGAGATGCGCATAAGGCAAATTCGAAGCATCGACCTTCAGCAGGGCGACGTCGGTCTTGGCATCCGTGCCGATCACCCGCGCTTTCATTTCGCGCCTATCTGACATGGTGATGGTGACTTCCTTGGTTCCGTCAACCACGTGATTGTTGGTAACGATGTAGCCGTCCGGGCTGATGATGACGCCGGACCCTTCGCCGCGCTCTACCTGCGGACGATCGGGCATGCGGAGTCCCGGAACTAAATTACCGAATGGACTACCCTCAAATGGGTTCTCTTCGCCCTCTTCGGCGGAGGTCTTTATAACCTTTGTTGACGAAATATTGACAACTGCGGGGAGCACACTCTTGACGACGGGAGCAAACGTGGTCGGCATTGCTGCCGGCTCGCTGACCGGGGCGGCTGCCGCGACGGCAGCTGCAGGGGCATGGCCCGCCAGCATCGCCGAACTGCCGACAAAAGCACCGCCGGCAATGGATCCAATGCCCAGCATAACTAATGCAACAATCCACAGGGGATATCTGGCTATCCGATTCATGATTTTCTGTCCTCTCGACTTAACACAATTTTGAACGCACAGTGAAATCAGACGAAAAAGTCTGCGATTGGTGAGATTTTCAGCCGGCTCGGCGTAAGTCCGAACCGGATTCGGTGGATGAGGCGCCGATGCGCACCTGGCCATAGTTCAGAAGGCTGACCATGATCACGCCGCCGGCGATATTGCCCACCGTGGCCGCAACAAGCCAGTAAGTATAGGTAGCCGAGGATACGGTGCCGGAGAGGACCGCGGAAAGGATTTCCCCGCTATTCGCCACACAATGATCGAATTTTCCTAACCCTAATACAAATGTCATCGTCCAAGTCATCAAGGCTTGGCCCGTGGTCCAGTGGCTGCCCGTGACGAGCCATGCAACCAACGCCAATAGCCAGCCGGCGACCACGCCGCTCCAGAACACAGTAACAAATGGATATTGGACCGCCCTTGTGCCCAGGTCGATGAGCGTGGCGCGCACGCCTGGATTCAGTGCGCTTGTCTTGACGGCCAGCGCCGCAAACAACAGTGAGCCCAGCCAGTTCCCGGCGTAAACGGCAGCCCATAGCCGTAAAGTCGCCAGCAGATATCGCTTTTCCGTGAGAACGAGAACAACAGGATAAAGGGTGTTCTCGGTAAACAGCTGCGCCCTGCCGATGATGACTGCAAGGAATCCTATCGGGTAGACCGCGGCGGTGATGAGCCGCGTCAGCGGCATGTCGCCGAGCAGCCACGTCACGAGACCCACTGAAAGTCCGGTGAGGCCCATCGTGATCCCGCCGCCGATTCCGGAGATCGAGAGAGCGGTCCACGGCCGCGCCACTTCATCGCGTGCATGGTGGAGGGTCAATTCGAAGATTTCGTGCGCCGTAAGACGTTCGGAGTCCCCTGGATTTTTCACGTGAAAAGGATAAATCCCAGCCGCGGCAACCGAAGATTGAAGATGTCGCTCATCAACAGATCCTGGGCAGTTGCTCTCCAGACAACATATCGACGATGCGGCTTCCGCCGACTCGTGTTTTCATGACAACCAGGCCGCAATGATCCGCAACGACCTGGCCGATAATTGCGGACTCCCGGCCACAGACTTGTGCTCGCATCGCAGCCAGCACCCGTTCCGCCTCATCGGAAGAAACAAAAGCGAGCAGCCTTCCCTCGTTCGCGACGTACAGCGGATCGAGGCCGAGAATTTCGCAGGCGCCCTGCACCTCACTGCGAACAGGTATCGAGGACTCATGAATGAGAATACCCTGGCGGGATATTTCGGCGATCTCATTCAAGACGCTCGCCACACCGCCACGCGTCGGATCTCGCAGAACATGAATGGCGCTGCTCGCTTTCAGGATCGCCTCGACGAGGCCGTTCAGCGCCGCCGTATCGCTTTCGATCGGCGTCTCGAATTCGAGCCCTTCCCGGACCGACATGATCGCCATCCCATGAGACGCGATAGGACCGCTGACAATAATGGCATCTCCGGGTCTAGCCAGAGCCGGATCGATTGTGACTCCGTCCGGGATCGTTCCAACGCCGGAGGTGTTGATGAAGATCTTGTCGCCTTTGCCTCGATCGATAACCTTGGTGTCTCCCGTGACCAGCGATACACCTGCAGCATCTGCCGCGTCTTTCATGGAACAGAGGATCCGCCAGAACTCCTCCATGGCCAGCCCCTCTTCGATAATGAACGAGGCGGAGAGATACTGCGGCCGCGCGCCGCACATGGAAAGATCGTTAACCGTGCCGTTGACGGCGAGATCCCCGATATTTCCGCCCGGGAAAAAGAGCGGATTCACGACGTAGGAATCCGCGCTGAACGCGATACGCGTTCCTCCGATCGGAAGCACCGCACCGTCGTGCTGAGCTTCCAGAGCGGGATTGCTGAACAGCGGCAGGATCATCTTCTGGATGAGCTGGTGGGTGAGTTTGCCGCCGCTGCCGTGTCCCAGAACGATTGTCTTGTGATCAAGAATGGGCGCCGGACAAGCGCCAAAGATCTGGCTCAAATCACATCCTCCTCGCCGAGCGCGACATGAATCATGTCCCACATGACATGGATCAACATGGCATGCACTTCCTGAATGCGATGAATGCTGAACGACGGCACCGTGAAGCAATATTCCGCCAAACCCTCCAGCCGTCCGCCGTCTTTGCCTGAAAACGCAATAGTCATCAGGCCGCGCTCGCGCGCGGCTTCGAGTGCATAAATCAGGTTGGGCGATTTACCGCTGGTGCTGATCGCGAGCGCCATATCGCCGGGCTGCGCCGAAAGACGAAGTTGATTGACGAACACGCGCGAGAAGTCGAGATCGTTGCTGATGGCGGAGACCGTTGCTATATCGGCCATCAACGCCTCGGCCGGAAGCGCGCGTCTCTTTTCGATAATCGGATGCTTGAATTCGACAGCGATGTGAAGGGCGTCGCAGGCGCTGCCGCCATTGCCCATGACAAACAACTTGTTTCCCTTGCGGAAGCGCTGAGCCATCGCCTCGCACATTTGAGCAATCTGAGCAGCACTGGTTTCGAAAAACTGTTTTTTCACATCGGAGCTTTCTCGAACCTTCCGCAGAATCGCTTCCTGAGCCGTCATGCGGTCACTCCGATTCCATGCCGCCGGTATGCATGGTATGCGGCGCAGGCGCCTTCGGAAGAGACCATCGTCGCGCCGAGTGGATGCTCGGGCGTGCATTCCTTTCCAAAGGCGGGGCACTCATGCGGCTTTTTGACGCCCTTCAGGACGAGGCCGCTGATGCACAACGGCGATTCCTGCGTATCGATTTCTTCAACTTCGAAAATGCGCTCGGCGTCGTGATCGCGAAAGTCGTACTGCAACTTGTATCCGCTCTTCGGTATCGATCCGACGCCCCGCCATTTCCGGTCGCAGACTTCAAAGACTCTGTTAATCAGCTTTTGAGCCGGAATATTTCCATCGCGAGTAATGACCCGGCTGTATTGGTTTTCGACTTCAGCGTGTCCAGCCTCGAGTTGGCTGACGGTTTTGAGAATGCCGTCGAGCAGATCAGCCGGTTCGAATCCGGTGATGACGATCGGAATCTTATACCGCCTGCTGATGGGTTCGTATTCGCGGTACCCCATCACTGCGCAGACGTGACCCGGACCAAGGAATGCCTGGACTCGATTGAGTGGAGATTGAAGGATTGCGGTCATCACGGGGGGAACAAGAACATGCGAGACCAGCAGCGAGAAGTTCCGGATACCTTCTTTCTTCGCCTGCCAGACGGCCATCGCATTGGCAGGCGCCGTGGTTTCGAAGCCGATTCCGAAGAAGACAACTTTCTTTCCCGGATTCGCCTTCGCGATTTTCAGGCAATCCAGCGGCGAATACACAATCCGGATGTCCGCGCCCCGGGATTTGACGATCAGCAGGTCCACCTCGGAGCCTGGAACGCGCAACATGTCGCCGAACGAACAGAAGATGACGTCCGGACGTACCGCAATGCAGTGCGCCTTGTCGATCATCTCCAGTGACGTCACGCATACGGGACATCCCGGGCCGTGCACCAGCTCAACAGCCTTCGGCAGCAGGTAGTCAACTCCGTATTTGACGATGCTGTGCGTCTGGCCGCCGCAGATTTCCATCAACACCCACGGACGCGTGACCGTTTTCCCGATTTCATCCGAGAGCTTGCGCGCAAGCGCTTCCTGGCGATATTCATCAACGTATTTCATGAGTCCAGTTCCGTCAGTTGCCCAAGTTCCTCAAGGAGTTTGTACGTGCGTTCCGCTTCTTCCTGGTCGATCCGGCTCAGCGCAAATCCGACGTGCACGAGGACGTAGTCGCCGGGAACAGCGTCCGGCGTATATTCGAGACACACCTGCTTCACCATGCCGCCGAAGCTGACCTTCGCCACTTTCAGGCCGTCCGACTCAAGCGTCTCGATTACTTTTCCTGGAATTGCAAGGCACATGCTTTCTCCTGTTGCAACATGAGGTGCGCGGCGACGGCCTGCCCCAGCGCGAGGCCTCCGTCATTGGGCGGAACACGCTGATGCCAGTACGGACAGAAGCCCGCTGACGTCAGCCCTTGAACCGTACGTTCCGTCAGGTATCTGTTTTGAAAACATCCGCCGGTAAGCACGACGCGCGGCTCGCCGACGCGCCCGGCGATATCCACGATAGCGGCCGCGAGCGCGTTGTGAAATTTCGCCGAAATGATTCCGCGTGGAGCCCCGCTCCTGGAGTCATTCAGGATCTGGCGAATCATCGGCTCCCAATCGATGACGTAGGGGCCGCCACCCTGAATTCCGTAATCGTAGGAGTCCGTCGTGTCCGCCGCAGCGAATTCCAGCTCCATCGCGGCCTGTCCTTCGAAGCCGAGACGGTCGCGGAATCCCGTAATCGCGGCCACCGCATCGAAGAGCCTGCCGGCGCTGGAGGTGCGCGGCGTGCGTACTTCCTTTTCCAGCATCTGACGCAACAGCGGCGCCTCATCGCCGGTAAACGATGCGGATGCGAAGATCTCGTATAAAACACCCGCGGCCGCGTGTTGCGGGTTCCTGATCGCCGCATCGCCTCCCGGCAACGGGAAAGATCTCAGATGGGCGACGCGGTTGAATCCACTTTCAGTAGAGAGGAGAAACTCGCCTCCCCAGATAGAGCCGTCCGGGCCATATCCGGTTCCATCCCACGCGACACCGAGCGCCGGGCTTTCCACCGCATTCTCCGCCATACAGGCGAGCACGTGCGCCCAGTGGTGCTGCACACCCACGAATGGAAGCGATCGCGATTGCGCCAAGTCCGCGCCGAACGCGCTGGATGCATAATCCGGGTGCATATCGCCTGCAATCCGGTTCGGACGCGTTTCGTAAAGTCCCTGCACGTCCTCGATCACTTGCCGGAACTCGGTGAATGCCTCCTTCGTTTCAAGATCGCCAATATGTTGGCTGATAAAAACATTCGGACCGATGGTGAGGGCGACGGTGTTCTTCATATACCCGCCGACAGCAAGCGTGGGGACCGAAAGCTCCGGATGTGACACTTTGAGACGAATCGGCAGCGGCGCATAGCCGCGCGCCCGCCGAAGAATCTGCTCCCGCCCCAGGACAATGCGTGCGACCGAATCGTCCGCGTGGCGCCGAATCTGACGGTTATGGACAAGGAACAGATCGGCAATGTCCGACAGGCGGCGTAACGCGTCGGACTCACCAATCGCGATCGGTTCGTCGGACCGGTTTCCGCTTGTGGCAACGACCGGCCGGCGAAGTTCGCGCAGCAGGATGTGATGCAAAGGGGTGTAGGGCAGCATCACACCGAGGTATGGGTTACCTGGCGCGACTGAAGGAGCGATGTCCGCGCCTTCCCGCCGCGAGAGCAGGACGATCGGAGACTCCGGCGCGGAGATAAGGCGCTCTTCCAGCGAGCCGAGCACGCATAACTCGCGAACGGATTCCAGCGAAGGCGCCATGACGGCGAGCGGTTTCGCTTCGCGGTGTTTCAGCTCACGAAGCCGGACGACGGCTTCATCATTCGAAGCATCGACCATCAGGTGGTAACCGCCGAGACCCTTCACAGCGACAACCAACCCGTGCTTCAGCGCCTCCGCAGCCTGCAACAGAGCGTTGGTGGTCTTTGCAATCACCGATCCCGACGTATCCCATAACTCGAGCTGCGGCCCGCATTGCGGGCAGGCGTTCGGCTGGGCATGGAACCGGCGGTCAAATGGATCCTCGTATTCGGCGCGGCATTGAGCGCACATCACAAAATCACGCATGGTCGTATTCGCGCGATCGTAGGGAAGACGCTCGATGATCGTGAAGCGGGGCCCGCAGTTGGTGCAGTTCGTGAAAGGATAAAGATATCTGCGGTTCGCGGGATCGAGAATGTCATGCAGGCAGTCCGGGCAGGTTCCGATGTCGGGCAGGATGACGGCCTCCCTTGCCCCTTCCGCACTGCTCTGACGGATCTCAAAACCTGCAAATCCCAGCGCGTCCAGGAACGAGTACTCCAGGCCATGAATCGCAGCATGCCGTGGATGCTCTTTATCGATCCGGATGACGAATTCATCCAGGGTCTCTTTGGCTCCTTCGGCTTCGATCCAGACGCCTTCATTGGAATTCGATACCCATCCGGTCACGCCGAGTTCCTTCGCCAGCCGGTAAACGAATGGCCGGAACCCGACTCCCTGGACGGCGCCGCGAATGATCATTCGAATTCGAATCAGATTAGACATGACTCCTCAGAGATTCCAGCCACTTGTTCATCCCGCAGCCGGTCTTCGCCGACACTTCGAAAACCTGCATTCCCGGGCGCACCTGTTGAATATTCCGGTGTGCCGCCTCGCGGTCGAACTCGGCAGCCTCAGCGAGATCGATTTTCGTGAGAACGGCGACGTCCGCGGTATTAAAGATCGTCGGATACTTCAGCGGCTTGTCTTCGCCTTCGGTTGCTGAAAGCAAAACGACGCGCAAATCCTCACCCAGGTCGTAACTCGATGGGCAAACCAGGTTGCCGACATTCTCTATAAAGAGGACGTCGAGCTGGTTCAGATCCCAGTCCTCCAACCCCATCGATACCATCGACGCGTCGAGATGACACAAGGTCCCGGTGGTAATCTGTTTAACGGGCGCGCCGCTCCGCCTCAGCCGGAACGCATCGTTTTCCGTGGCGAGGTCGCCGACCAGGGCGGCAACGCGAAGGGCCGGTCTCAAGGCGGCCAGGGTTGTTTCCAGCAATGTGGTCTTGCCGGAGCCGGGGCTCGATACCAGGCTCACAACACGAACCCGGGCGTCCTGAAATCGCCGGCGTAATTCGCGGGCAAGCAGATCGTTCTGCTTGAGAACCTTTTCACGGACTTCGACGATACGGGGTTTCGCTGTCATTCAATCTCCAGGCGGATGACGTCGAGTTCCTGCCCTTCTGCCGGCTCCACGATCAGGCGCGAGCCTTCCGCGGCAGTCCCCTCACACGCGATACCGAATGAAAAATCCAGCGCTTCCCGGGCGACGCCGGCGCGGAATCCGAGTTGGATATGAATGGCGCAGACCCTGCGGCCGCCGTGGCGCGCCAGCTCTTCTTCAGCGATCTCGACGATGCTTGTGGCTATCGATAATTCATGCATCGGCTACATCGTGCTGATGCGGATATAGCGGCTGATCGCTTTCATGTTCATCGCAGCGCCGACTGCCATTGCCGCGAGAATCGCTCCGCCGATGATCTTCCAGGTTTTCATGTCGTGACTCCTTTTGCGTCCACAGCTCTGAGTTTCAATACCAGTGATTCGACCACCTCAATTGCCCGCTCCACGGCCTCCGTGACACACGCGCTCAAACCCATCAGGCCTTCATCCGGGGGACCGAACGTCTCCGGCTCGCAGCCGACGATCAGGACGCTTTTCAACTCCGCGCCCATCGAGCGGGCAAGCGCCAACACACGGATCGGATCCATGGTGTGCGCTTCCACTACAGCCGCCTCGCTGCTGATCTGATCCAATTCCGTTTCAAGCACATAAATAGTTCCTGGCTCACCGCCCCCAGGCATGGCATCGATGAGGATCGTTGCGTCGTGGCTATCCATCAGTGCGAAAGCCAGATCCAAACCGCGAATTCCGAAGTCTTGTACGCGCACGTCTTTTGCGATCCGGCGTCCGGAAAGCCGCCGCGCGACTTCACAACCGAAGCCATCATCGCCAAGGAAGATGTTGCCGATGCCGGCGATGAGGATACTGCTCACGCGATCAACTCCACTTCATCCGCGGAAAAGAAGAAGCGATGGCCCGGCTGGCGCATCAAACCCAGGTCTTTTCCAGGATCATCTTCAATCACGACGGCGACGTGAACACGGTTCTCGAAATCCTGCTCAACGGCTTCCACAATGGCGACCCGCCCTTTCAGCACGACATCAAAAATGTCGCCGCCGGGTTTGGGGCGCAATACCACGCGATCGCCCGGCTTCAGCCCGGAGCGGATGTCCCGCATTGTTCCATGAAGCTTGAGCAGCTGTTCAGAAGTGAGAGATTCGGCTCGTTCCAGCAAACGCCTTTCGCGCTCACCGCTCCGCCGCACCTCTTCTTTTTCGGCATCGCTGAGCGCCAGAATCCTCAGCGTCAGTATTTCGTCGATTTCCGTCGCGTCGAACAGGTCGCCCGGACTCTCGTCGGCAATGCTCGGATAGTCATAGAGGATGATCGGTGACGAGAGAACACAGTCCTGCTCCGGCGGCCTGCCGACCAATACCGGCCACGTGCCGGCATTCCGGCAGCCGGCGGCAAGCTCACGGCAGTCGTCAGGCGGGTCCAGTAGCGAGATAAAGCGGCCGCTCTGCGACGACAGGATCGTGTGCGTCGAAATCAAGCTCTGCAGCAGATGATTGCAACCTTGGTCGAGAGGCGTGTTATTGCGTATATCCACGCGAAGTTTTTGCAGTCCCGGCCGCATATCCTCACGCGCAATGTGAACCTGGACCTGAAGGTTCTCGAACTGAAATGCGTGGGCGCCTGCCTCGGCCAGGGCAACCCTTCTTTCAACCGCTTCCTGTTCGCCGCCTTGTTCGTATAGTTGCAGGAACCTCACCTCAACCGCGATTGCAGTTTCACCGTCTCCTTGAACGAGGCATTCCGTCGTCATGCAGGACGGCTCCATGCCTTCGGGATAGACGAGACCGAAGTTCCATCGATGTTGATTCTTGAGAGACGAGCGCCGATATGGATACAACATGTACCCTTCGTACAAAACGGCGCTGACGATTTTGTCGACGAGCGCGGCATTCATGCAGTGCGCGCCTCGACTTTTGTTTCGAGCATCTGGAGCAGGGTCTCTTCAAAGGTCGGGATCCCATGCCGCACTTTATAGGCACAAAGAAGGTCGAACACGTCCCGCCGCAGGCACAGCCATGCGGAATTGGGATAGTAGAGATCCATCATTTGCCGCCAGACGCCGGCGGGCATGCGATAAGAAGCCTCCTTTTCCCATGAAATCTGCGCCACCTGCAGGCCGGCGTCATCACCCGCATAAAAGACACTGCCATTGAAATAGAAGGAAACCGGCAGCTCTCCATCATCAATGGCGGCAAAATACTTTGTCGCGCCGATGTTGAAATCAAATGTGCACGGCACAGGCAGATCGGTCACCGTGCTGCTTTCGAATGAAGGCACGACCACGGTCAGCGATGTCCAGAGCATGCTGCGCAATGTCTCGCCCCACTGGGCCGGCTGCCCGAACAGGTCCGTCAGCCGGGCCCGTTCGGCGGCACTGTAGGTTCGGCGGGCGGCATCGATCTGAATCTGGCAGCGGAGAATGATGGAGTGAATCGGCTGGGGCGAGTCGCTCACCACCCGCAGTTTGAACGCAATCTGAGGCGACGCCGCGAATGCCAGAGCCTCGGCGCCCTCGACTGTAAAAGTAAAGTCGGGAGTGGTCATTTCGTGCTTCGCTCCTTCAGGTGTTCCAGAAACTTTCCGATTTCACGCCACATCTCCATGCCTCCGGAAAATCCCTTCCAGTGGATTCGAATGAGACCGATGAGCTTGAAGCATTCATCGATGGGGACGATGAATTGTTCCCTGGCCGTACCGACCCGGTACACCAGCAAACCTTCCACGTCGCTCTGCAACGTTCGAAGCTCGGGATTGTCGCGGACAATCTCGTCCCAGGAGGCCAGCGTCAGCAGCGATTCCACCGGTCCTGCGGGACTCGGATAGAGCGCCATGACGCGGTTCACCGTGCTGTTCTGAAACACAAAGGCGATGCCGATAGGAATCATCAACGCGTCCCATTGCCCGTCCGACATGCGAAATTCGGGCAGGCACTTGATACGGCGTGGGACGCGCCGGTATTTCTGACTCGGATCGCTGAACAGGATGGCGCAGGCATCACATACGCACACCAGTTTTCGACCCGCCTGATCCAGGAGGTGCTGGTGCAATTCGGCCAGATGCGCGTGACAGAAGTCACAGGCCTCTGCGAATGCCGGTGTTGGAGCGCTCATTGTCTTATGCCGGAGGAATGTAGGGCATTTCCGGGAGGATTGGCTTCATATCGTCCGGATTAATGCTGGTGACGCTCTCCGGAGAACGATCTGTCGTAATCCTGATTTTGTGGGGCCGGATGAACTTGCCTTCCGGCTTGATTACCGAAGTCGTCTCTCGTCTGCGCCTCCGGGGCTCCGGAAGCGGGTAATCGGGAACTCGGGCCATAGTTCTCTCCTATATTGCGTTTTGGATGCCGACGAGCCGCGACACGGTGTCGCACTCGACGGAAATCACGTCTGGAGCGGTTTCATAGATGGCTTTTTCAATTGCCGTCTTGAGGGTCACGGCAGATGAAGGACAGCCGTCGCAACTGCCGAGCAGATTCAAGCGCACGATGCCGCCGGCGATTTCGAGCAACTCGACATCGCCGCCATGCGATTGAAGATCCGGACGCACCCGGTCGAGTGCGTCCCGCACTCGCGTATCCAGATCCAGCGGATGGAGGCCGTGCAGCAGGAGCATGTTTGCGACAAGCTCGTCGCTGCCCAGCTGGTCGATAAGCCGCCAGCCGGCGTCGCCGGCGTCCGATGTGAGTTCCATCATCCGATCGATGCCGGCGGCATGGAAATCCATCAGGATCTGAACAAGTTGCAGGGCCGCATCCCGAATCTGCGGGTCGGGGGCCGCCTGGATCTGTGCGATCAATTCATCGATTTTCCGGATACGGTCGTTCAGTTCGCCGTTCATCGAATTATTTCCCCACGCCGAACATCGGCGAGTGATACGTCTTCAGCACCTTGCCGCCTCCGACGTACATATGGACGCCGCACGGCAGACACGGATCGAAGCTGCGGACGGCCCGCATGATGTCGATGCCTTTGAACTTGTCCGGTCCGTTCTCTTCAAAGATCGGCGTGTTCTGAATGGCATCTTCATAGGGACCGGCCGTGCCGTAGACGTCACGCGGACTGGCGTTCCACGGCGTCGGCGGGTAGGGATGGTAGTTCGCGATCTTGCCTTCCCGGATGACGACGTGATGGGAAAGCACGCCGCGAACGGCCTCGTGAAAACCGCAGCCGATCGCATTTTCCGGCACTTCGAACTCCGCCCACGTCTTGTTGTGCCCGGCGCGCACTTCGTTCAAAGCGCGCTCGCAGAAGTAAAGCGCAGCGGCAGCCGCATAAGCCTGGAAGTAGGTGCGCGCCCGGTCGCGTTCGATGGCGTTGCTCCAGCGTGGAATTCGCCATTCCAGCTCCGTTTCGGGGAGCAGCGCTGTCTTCGGCAAGTTGATTCTCACGCTGTTGCCGGTGGCCTTGATGTAGCCGATATCGACCATGCCGTTCAACGCCGTCGCCCACAGCCTTGCGATCGGACCACCGCCCGTATCGAGCGCCAGATATTCACCGGTATTCTTGTCGTACCAGCGCGGCGACATAACCCACGTGTATTTGCCGGTGAAGTCGCGCTTCTGTGGCTTGGGCACCGTGGTTTGATTCCATGGATGCCGCTTGTCGACAGGATTTCCCAGCGGATCCCTTTCGACGAAGACTTCGCCGGAATTCTGCCAGTCGTCATAAAAGGAACTGCCCAGCAGGATGCGGATGCCCAGATTGATGTCGACGAGGCTGTTGGTCACAACCTTCCCGTCGACGATGACGCTGGGCGTGACATACATCGCGCGGCCCCATTTTTCCATGTTCTCGTACTTGTAATCGCACACATCCGGATCATTGAACGATCCCCAGCATCCGAGCAGTGTTCGCCGGAAACCGACCTTTTCGTATCCCGGCAGAGCTTCGTACATGAAGTCGAACAGGTCGTCGTGAAGCGGCACCACCTTCTTCATGAACTCGACGTACTTCATCAACCGGACCAGGTAATCCGTAAAGACCTGGATCGTGCCCGCGGTACCGACGCCACCTGGATACAGGGTGGAGGGATGAACATGCCGGCCCTCCATCAAGCAGAACATCTCGCGTGTGTTGCGGCTGACGACCAGAGTCTCGCGGTAAAACTCGCCGGTGAACGGGTTCAGCGCCGTCATGATGTCCGCGATGGTCCGATAGCCATGAATATTGGCATGCGGAGCTTCGCTCCGCTGCGCTTTATCCCAGACGCCGGGGTTGGTTTCCTTGATCATCTGTTCGCAGAAGTCCACGCCGACCAGGTTGTCCTGGAAGATGTTGTGGTCGAACATGTACTCGGCGGCTTCACCGAGATTGATGATCCATTCGCCGAGCGGCGGCGTTTTGACGCCGAAGGCCATGTTCTGCGCATAAACGGCGCAGGTGGCATGATTGTCGCCGCAGATACCGCAGATGCGGCTGGTGATGAAGTGCGCATCACGCGGATCCTTGTTCTTCATGAAGACGCTGTAGCCCCGGAAGATGGACGACGTGCTGTAACATTCCGCGACCTGTTTGTTCTTGAAGTCGATCTTGGTGAAGATGCCGAGGCTCCCGACAATCCGTGTGATCGGATCCCAGTTCATCTCGACGAGCCCTTCCGTCGGAGGAAGGACAGATTTCTTCGTGGTGATCATCGTGGTCATGCCGGCCTCCTTGTGCCCTGTGTTTCCGGTTCATAACCCGACGTCAGACGCGTTCCGCGGTGACGCCATTTGGGCTCTTTGTTAACCGTGTGGTTTGTGATTTCCCGGAGTGAGGTGATCATCTTTCCATAGACACTGACGGTAGCGGAGGAGAACGACGCGCCCGGCGGCTCATCCATGAAAGGCATGAACTTGTCGGGGAAGCCCGGCATGGTGCAGGCGATGCAGATCCCTCCGACATTGGGACAACCTCCGATGCCGCGCATCCATCCGCGCTTGGTGACGTTGCAATTGACGACGGGCCCCCAACAGCCGATCTTCACGAGGCACTTCGACTCCCCATACTCGTGCGTGAAATTCGCCTGTTCGTAATAGCCCGCGCGATCGCAGCCTTCGTGGACGGTTTTTCCGAAAAGCCAGGTGGGACGGAGTTTGTCGTCAAGCGGGATCATCGGAGACATCCCCGCGGCTTGATATAAGAGGTAGGTCAGGGTTTCCATGAAGTTGTCGGGCTGCACCGGACAGCCCGGCACATTCACGATGGGAAGGCCGGCCCACGATTTCCAATTCCAGCCGAGATAGTCCGCAAGCCCCATGCATCCGGTCGGATTCCCCTGCATGGCATGAATACCGCCGTAGGTCGCGCAGGTGCCGGCGCCAACCACAGCCCACGCTTTGGGCGCGAGCCGGTCGATCCATTCCACCGTCAGGATTGGCTGTCCGGTCTCGGGATCCGTGCCTTGCGCCGCCCAGTATCCTTCCTGCTTTATGTCTTCATTGGGGATGGAGCCTTCCACAACCAGGACAAAGGGATCCAGTTGGCCGGCTTCGGCCATATAAAAATACTTCATGAATTCGTCGCCGACTTCACGGGCCAGGACAGGATTGTGGAGATGAACTTTGGGCAGACCGGGGATATTGCCGAGCAACACATCTTCGATCGAGGGCTGCTCTGCGGCAGTTACCGAAACGGAGTCACCATCGCAACTGAGGCCGGCCGTCAGCCATACGATGTGCACTTCCTTCACGCCGGATGGCGAGGGTTTCGAAAGCGAGGCCATGCAGGGAACCTCCTATTGGTGGAACGTTGGACGGTTTGCTATTGCAGATTTACCGCCAATCGGAATCTGGGCATTCCGTAGTTCTCCGGGGTAACCGTTTGCCACCCGCAGGAACACGGTTGCCGTCGGAAGGCACAAATTGCCGGATGTGTAGGATTAGCTCTGATAGCAGTGTTTCCACCTTGAGAAACCCGGAGGAACACTTCGGGACCGCGGACATACTGAACGCGATCGGCCAAAGAACAAATCACCGGATGTGTGGAAATCGGTTCTGATAACATTCTTTCCACCATGAGAAACCTGGATGTCTGGCCGGCTCTGCCGCTCGAGTCATGGCGCGACACGTATGCGACGCTGCATATGTGGACTCAAATTGTCGGAAAGATCGCGCTTGCACGGACACCCCACATGAATCATTTCTGGAATGTCGCTCTTCAGGTCACGCCGCGTGGGCTTTCGACTCCGCTGCTGACACAGGGAAAGCGCCTGTTCACGATCACGTTCGATTTTGTGGCTCACCAACTCGTCATTCAGACCTCGGACGGAGACGTCCGCTCCATCGCACTTGAACCGCGGACCGTGGCGGCGTTCTATCAGTTGGTGATGAACACGTTGAAAGACATGGGCCTCGAAACGCGCATCTGGCCGGTGCCGGTCGAAATTCCCGAACCGATCCGTTTCGATGCCGACACCATCCACCATTCTTATGACCCGCAAGCTGCAAATGCCTTCTGGCGTATTCTTGCGACCATCAAACCCATATTCGAGGACTTTCGCTGCGCGTTCCTCGGTAAATCGAGTCCCGTTCATTTCTTCTGGGGCAGCTTCGATCTCGCATCGACGCGATTTTCAGGACGGCGGGCGCCGGAGAGGCCGGGGGCCGATCCAATCACCAAAGAGTCGTATTCACACGAAGTCATCAGCCATGGATTCTGGCCGGGTGGCGGAGCGAACCAGCCTGCGTTCTACGCATATGCAGCTCCGGAACCGTCCGGATTCAAGGAAGCGAAGGTGCAACCTGCTGCAGGGTTCTATGGTAAAGACATGTCCGAATTCTTTCTGCCATATGAGGCAGTTCGGACCAGCGCCACTCCGGAAAAGGATCTCACTTCATTTCTGACAACGACATACGATGCAGGCGCAGACCTCGGGAAATGGGACCGCGCCAATCTCGAACGGAAGGGCTGACACCATGAGTGCACAAACTTGTTCGCATATCGAATCGATCGGTTCTGTGAAGCATCCGAAGAAACACGAGTGCCAGGAATGCATCAAGACCGGCTCGGCATGGGTGCATCTCCGCACCTGCCAGACGTGCGGAGATACGCTGTGTTGCGACTCATCTCCGAACCGGCACGCCAGCAAACACGCCCACGCCAGCAGCCATCCGGTAATCGCGTCCGCGGAGCCGAAGGAACGCTGGCTGTACTGCTATCCGGATGAGGCCTACTCGGAATACTGAAGATTGAACATCCGGCACCATCCTTCGTCTAACTTCAACTCGAGGCCACAGGGCACACGAGTGGATACGGTTGTCATCCATGCGACAGTGCTGAACACGCTCGATGAAGTCATCCGGCACTTTGCGGATCCGCAAAACCAGGTCTCCGCGCACTACACGATCGACCGCGACGGCACCGTCGTGTCACATGTGGCCGAAGAGAACAGGGCCTGGCACGCCGGAGAATCCCGCATGACGGATGGTCGCGTCAATGTGAATGACTTCTCGATCGGTATCGAGCTTGTGAATCGGAATGACGGCCTGGATCCCTATCCCGAAGCGCAGCTCCATGCTCTCCGTGAACTGCTCAAGGACATCACCTCGCGCCATCCCATCCGGCACATCATTTCGCATTACGAATGCGCCGTTCCCGCGGGCCGCAAATCCGATCCTGTCGGATTTCACGAAGCCTGGTTCCACGGCCTGCTCCCGTGACTGTCCTCGCGCATATGCATATCGGTATGTGGATTTGACGAACAAGCATTGACATCCCAGACGGCAAACGGGAAACTGACTCGTCAAACGCTCGTGTGGATGCTCGGTATGACGAACTGGATTCGCGCTGGTCGAGGTTGAATATGAAACACCTGATGGCCTTGGTTGCGGCATCGATCGTCTTCTCGATGACAACGGAAAGCCGGCTTGAAGCGCAGAGCCGCAGCAGGGCGGCCCAATCGCTCGCCGAGCTCAGTGATTCACTGCGCGACCTCAGCGCGTCGGTTTCCCTCTCGGTCGTTCAGGTAACCGCGAGCGGCTATGGCATCGACAGCGACGAGCAGCACGCCGGCGTCAGCATTTTTGCGCGGCAGCGGAGTACGGGATCGGGAATCATCGTCAGTGACGACGGTTACATCATGACGAACGCCCACGTTGTCGATACCGCCCGCGCTATCCGGGTAAAGCTGAACGGACAGCGCAGCGCGCAGAGTTCCGTGTTCGACGCGAAGCTGATCGGCATGGACAGCGCCCTGGACCTGGCGCTCCTGAAAGTCGACGCTCAGGGCCTGAAACCTCTGCCGCTCGGCAGCTCGATGGACGTGAAGCAGGGGCAGATCGTGCTCGCGTTCGGCAGCCCTCTCGGCATGGAAAACTCCGTCAGCATGGGCGTCGTGAGCGCCGTGTCCAGACAGTTGAGCGAAGACGATCCGCGAATTTTCATCCAGACTGATACACCGATCAATCCGGGAAACAGCGGCGGGCCGCTGGTCGACGTGAACGGCCGGGTTATCGGCATCAATACATTTATCTTTTCGCAATCCGGAGGCAGTGAAGGGATCGGCTTCGCCATTCCGAGCAATGTCGCGCGCTATGCCTACACATCTCTGAGACGTGACGGGCACGTGCATCGGGGACAACTCGGCATAAACGCGCGCACCATAACGCCGGCGCTGGCGATTGCTTTCAATCTCAATCCTGACAATGGCGTGCTGGTCGAGGACGTTCTGCCGGACGGACCGGCGGATAAAGCAAAAGTTCACGTCGGAGATGTCATTTTGAGCATCAACGACATGCCTCTTCACACGGTGCGGGATCTCTCGCTCATGCTTTATGAATTCGTCATCGGAAACACGATCACGCTGCAGGTTCAGCGCGACGGCAAGAAGCTGCCGATCGATGTCACGGTAACTGAAAAACAGAATGACCCGGTGCGCTTTGCCGACCTGGTCAGCCCGGATAAGAATCTGATAACGGCGCTCGCGATCCTGGGCGTCACCATCGACGCCAAGATCCGCGATCTGCTGCCTCTCCGCATCGATAAGGGTGTACTGGTCGCCGCATTTGCCGGACCGCCGCTGTACTTCGGCGATCAGTTGCATCAGGGAGACGTGATTCACGCCGTGAATGGGCATAGCGTGTCTTCCGTCGAAGAGCTACGCACGCAGCTCAACAACGTGAAGCACAGCCAGCCTATCGTGCTTCAGGTCGAGCGAAACGCGAGCCTGAGTTTTCTAGTGATGGAGGGTAACTGACGGGAACGGGAATAGCCACAAAAGGCACAAGAACATCACGAATGACCTCCCGTCTTTGTGCTCTTTGTGTAACAAGCTCATAACTTTTAGTTTTCTTGACAAAGTTTTAGCCGCAGATGACGGTAGAGTAGGCGAGTGAGCGAAGCCAGAGGCCGACTCACTCGCCCCTCGTCGAACCGGACATGCAGATCTCCCGCATCCGGCTCTCATGTAAACAATCGACCAGAACGACGTGGCAGGGCC
>DASXLG010000092.1 GCA_036496425.1 Terriglobia bacterium
ATCCGGGACAATGTTTGATACGGGAATGAATTGACTGTCCATCCGGACCAGCTTCCTGTTGGCGAACTCGAGATCGACGCGGCCGACGTTGCGGCCAGACGAACCGGTCTTGGTAATCAACGTTTGCCCGACACGTGTTGACCCGATCGTCGAATGGACGTGGCCGCCGATAATCAGGCGGATTTCGGGAAAGGCACTGGCAATTCGGCGGTCTTCTTCGTCTTCAAGATGGACGGAGGCCATGATGAAGTCCGATTGCCGCCTTACGACCGGCAGCAGCTGTTCCAGCGTCTTCACCGTGTCGAGAACCGACACGTGATCCATGTTCTTGGGAGAGCCCTTGGTTTTCAGTTCCTCCGTTGTCAAGCCGATGATTCCGAATCGAATCCCTTTCGCGGTAGCAATCGTATACTTCTTGATCTCGGAAACCGGACTTTGGACATTGGCCGATAGCACCGGGAACTTCGCCTCGCGCAACAGCATGCGCAGTGCATCCTGGCCATAATCGAATTCATGGTTCCCGATCGTGCCCGACGTATAGCCGATCCGATTCATGGCTTCAATCGTGGGCGCCCCTTTGAACTCGTCGCTGAGGAATGTCCCCGTCGAAATGTCGCCGGCATCGACAATCAGGTCCGGCCTTGCGTTGCGAATGATCGTGGCGATTTCCGCGATTCCACCGACACCCTCACGAGGCAGCAGCTGGCCGTGCAGGTCATTTGTATGCATGATCACAATGTGGGTGGGCGTTTGAGCGGCGAACCATACGCCACCGACGGGAACGAACAGAAGTAGCAGACCTGCCAGTATCCGCCTCATGCTGTACAATTTTACGATATGCGGAAACTTATCGGGCTTGTTTCATTGGTATGCCTGGCCGCCGCCGCGCCCGCCCAGAAGAAGGAAACAAATCTCTTCCCTTATAACTACACTGTCGATGATCTGGCAAACGGGCTGCGCCTGGTAACGGTTCCAACCGATTTCCCCAACATGGTGGCCCTTTATATCATTGTGCAGACCGGTTCACGCGATGAAATCGAACCTGGTAAGAGCGGCTACGCGCACCTGTTTGAACACCTGATGTTCCGTGGAAGCGAGCATTACACGCCCGAACAGCGCGATCTCATTCTGAAAAAAGCCGGCGCGGATTCGAATGCGAGTACGAACATGGACCGCACAACCTACTACGACGTCTTTTCCAGGGAAGATCTGGAACCGGTACTGAAGCTGGAAGCCGACCGGTTCCAGCGTCTGAAATATTCCGAACCCGCATATAAAACGGAGTCGCTGGCGGTTCTGGGCGAATACAACAAAAACAGCGCCGACCCGACCGAGAAACTCGACGAAGTGCTGCATGCCACCGCATTCACAAAGAATACCTACGCGCACACGACGATGGGGTTTCTCAAAGACATCCAGGACATGCCGAATCAGTATCCATACAGCCTGGAGTTCTACCAGCGGTTCTACCGTCCGGAATACACGACGATCGTTCTGGCGGGTGATTTGAGCCGGGATCAGGCGCTCAATCTTGTGAAGAAATACTTCGGAGAGTGGAAACGCGGGAGCTATGTCCCGTCGATCCCGCCGGAGCCGGCCCAGACTGCTCCCCGGACCGCCACCGTCGAGTGGGCGTCGCCCACGCTGCCGTGGGTCGTCGTCGCCTTCAAGGGACCGGCGTATTCCAACGACAAGAAGGACAAACCGGCGCTCGATCTGCTGTTACCTATGGCATTCGGCTCGAATTCGGATCTTTATCAGAAGCTCGTTTTGAAAGAACAGAAAGTCGACGTGCTCGACACGGATTTCGGCGGCCATCCCGCTCCTGAATTGTTTTCGGTCTCCGCACGGGTTAAGGATGGGAAGGACCTGGACTACGTTCGCGACGAAATTCTGGCTGCGTTCAAACGTTTCACGGATGAAAACGTGGATCCGATGAAACTCAATGCAACACGGTCGCGCCTCCGCTACAGCTTCGCCCTGAGAATGAACAGTTCGCCTGCGATTGCGAGTTCCCTGGCGCTCTACATCGGATTGATGCGTTCACCGGATACGATCAACAAGCTCTTTGCGCTTTATCAGCAGCTCACCCCGGAAGACATCCGGGCCGCCGCCAGGCAGTATTTCGTTCTCAATAACCGCACCATTGTGACGTTGACGTCGAATCGGGGTACGAAATGACCGGACGAAAACGTTTTCTTGTGCCTTTGATGTTCTGTCTTGTGCCGGTGGTGATTATTTCCTCTTCGGCCGCGGTTCCGGCAAAACCGGCAAGCGTGCTTCTTCCAGGAACGTCGCCCCTGGTCACGTTTCGAATCCTTTTCATGACCGGCTCCGCCTACGATCCGCCCGGCAAGGAAGGCCTGGCGCAGCTGACGGCATCGATGCTGGCGGAAGGCGGAACCCGCTCGATGACGTACGACCAGATTGTGAAAGCTCTGTATCCCATGGCGTCTTCGGTGAGTGCGCAGGTCGATAAAGAAATGACGGTCTTCTCCGGCACCTCCCATATCGAAAACCTCGAGCGCTATTACCCGCTGCTCAAGGACATGCTGCTGGACCCGGGGTTCAGAGCCGACGACTTCATGCGCCTGCGGGAAGACGCGGTCAACTACCTCAAGGTCTCCCTCCGGGAAAGCAACGACGAAGAACTCGGCAAAGAGTACCTGTACAATGTGATCTATTCCGGCCATCCCTACGGGCACGACAACACAGGCCGCATCGTTGCGCTCGAGAAGCTGACGATCGATGATGTCCGGGACTTCTATCGCGGTCACTACACCGCAGCGAACCTGGTGGTCGGACTTGCCGGCGGATATCCGAAAGGATTCCCGGAAAAGGTGGAGGCTGATTTTACAAAGCTGCCTGAAACTTCGGCGGATCAGAAGCATTTCGACGCTCCGAAAATCGCGGCCGGAATGCATGTCGACATCATCACGCGCGACACGCGTTCGACCGCGATTTCACTGGGATTCCCGATTGACGTCAACCGGTCGGCAAAGGACTGGGCCGCTCTCGCGCTGATCGCGTCGTATTTCGGCCAGCACCGGTCGTCCAACAGTTACCTTTTTCAACGGCTGCGGGAAGCGCGCGGAATGAATTACGGCGATTACGCTTACATCGAATATTTTCCACGCGGAATGTTCCTGATGACGCCCGAACCGAATCTCGGCCGGCAGCAGCAGATCTTCCAGATCTGGATCCGGCCCGTGGAGCAGGATAACGGCGTCTTCGCTTTGCGGGCCGCTCTGTACGAATACGACAAACTCGTAAGAGACGGCCTTTCCCAACACGAGTTCGACACCACACGCGAGTTCCTGACCAAGTATGCGAACGTGCTCACTCAGACTCAGAGCGCACGCCTCGGTTATGCCATGGACAGCCGCTATTACGGCATTCCGGATTACAACGCCTATGTCCGCACGCAGCTTGCGAAGCTGACGCTTGCCGATGTGAATGCTGCAATACGGCGTCACCTGAAGACCGAACGCATGCGGGCCGTCGTGGTAACTAAAAACGGGGAAGGATTCCGCAACTCGATCGTGAACAACTCACCGTCACCCATAACCTACAATTCACCGAAACCGAAAGAGATCATGGACGAAGACAAGGTCATTCAGGTTTATAAGATCAACGCACGGCCTGAAGACATCCGCATCGTTCCAGTCGAGCAAATCTTCGAATAATGTCCCGGCAATTTCTGATCGTTGCCGGCGAAGCATCCGCAGACATGTACGGGGCCGAAGTCGTCCGGTCCCTGCGCCGCAAATTTCCGGACGCCCGGTTTTTCGGCCTGGGCGGCCCGCGCATGCGCAATGCGGGCGTCGAACTCGAAGGCGACATCAGCAAAACTGCTGTTGTCGGACCTTTCGAAATGCTCAGCTCTCTCGGACACCTGTATGGGGTTTTCCGGCGTCTTGCGGAACGCGTCGAGGCGGAACCGCCGGACGCGGCGGTCCTGATCGATTTCCCGGATTTCAATCTGCGGCTGGCCAAACGCATAAAACACGCCCACGTGCCAATCGTTTACTACATCAGTCCGCAGGTATGGGCCTGGCGCGAAGGGCGGGTAAAGCAGATCTCCGAACTCGTGAACAAGATGCTCGTCATCTTTCCCTTCGAAGAAGAGATTTACCGGAAGGCCGGCGTGGATGTCGAGTTCGTGGGGCACCCGCTGATCGACATGGTTCGGACAACGAAATCAAAGGAAGAGTTTTGCGAAGATCACGGAATCGATCCCAGGCGAACTCTGGTCGCGCTTCTGCCGGGAAGCCGGCGCAAGGAAGTGCGTTTCATTCTTCCGACGCTCTGCGAAGCCGCGACGCTTATTCTCGCCAGGAAACCGGATGCGCAGTTCATCCTGCCGCTGGCCGCAGGGCTCGACCGCCGCTTTGTCCAGGAGATGATCCGCGGAGTTTCGGTGAAGATCGTGATGAACGACACCTACAATGCGATCCGATTTGCCCGCGCCGCCATCGTCGCCAGCGGAACCGCGACGCTTGAAACAGCGCTGCTGGGAACACCGGAAGTCATTGTTTACCGGATTTCGCACGCGACCTGGACGCTCGGGAAATTCCTGCTGAAGGTCCGGCTGTTTGGAATCGTTAACATCATTCTCGGCGAGGAAGTCGTCCCCGAGCTGTTCCAGGACCGCATGACGCCGGAAGCCGTCAGCCAGACGGCACTGCGGTTGATGGACGATGTCTGGATCCAATCCCGGATCCGAACGAACTACGAAAAACTACGGCGCCAGCTGGGGACAGGGAATGTGGCGGAGCGAGTGGCGGAAGCCGTGGAGAAGCTGGTTAATTCCGGACCAGGACACACTACAGAATGATTGGGGATGCCACCGGCCGGCGGCAAAAGAATCGTCTTTTTTCGCCGCGACGGTGTGCCCATGTGATTTCGGGTCTGCGTCGGTGTTATCCTGAGGGTTTTATTTCACTCAGCGAGGTTATGCTGTGCCTGGATTACTTCCCAATGTCGACCCTGATGGATTGCTCGAATACTCAGTTGTTTTCACCGACCGTGCGGTCAACCACATGTCTCTCAAGTTCCGTAATGTGGTCAAGGACATATCCCGCATCCTGAAACAGACCTACAACGCACACGCGGCGGTCCTTGTGCCGGGCAGCGGCACGTTTGGAATGGAATCGGTCGCCCGCCAGTTCGGAACCGGACAGAAGTGTCTGGTCATCCGCAACGGATGGTTCAGCTACCGGTGGAGTCAGATTTTCGAGGTGGGAAAAATCCCATCGCAGGAAATCGTGTTGAAGGCGCGCCGGAGCGGAGCGGGTCCGCAGGCGCCCTTTGCACCGGCGCCTATTGAAGAAGTCACAGCTGCGATTTCGAAGGAGCGGCCGGCGGTTGTGTTCGCGCCTCATGTCGAAACCGCGTCGGGAATGATTTTGCCGCCGGATTACATGCGCGCGGTCGGCGAAGCCGTCCATGCCGTGGGCGGACTGTTCGCCCTCGATTGCATTGCCTCCGGGGCGATCTGGGTCGATATGAAGGACGTCGGCGCCGACGTTCTGATTTCCGCTCCGCAAAAAGGCTGGAGCGGTCCCGCGTCTTGCGCCATGGTTCTCCTCTCCGCGTCCGCACGTGAACGTCTTGATAAGACCCAGAACACCAGCTTCACGATGGATCTCAAAAAATGGATGCAGATCATGGAAGCCTTCGAAGCAGGTGGCCATGCCTATCACACCACGATGCCGACCGATGCCCTCACGCGTCTGCGCGATGCAATGCTGGAAACCGAAGCCGCCGGACTGGACTTGCTCAAGTCGCGCCAGCAGAGTCAGGGCGATCAGGTTCGCGCTCTCCTTGAGAGCAAAGGGTTTGGCAGCGTCGCCGCGAAGGGATTTCAGTCTCCCGGCGTCGTGGTGAGTTACACGACGGATCCCGACATCCAGAATTCCAAAAAATTCGCCGCTCACGGATTGCAGGCCGCTGCCGGCGTTCCGCTCCAGTGCGACGAGGGAGCGGACTTCAAGACTTTCCGGCTCGGCCTTTTCGGCCTCGATAAATTGAAGAACGTTGAACGCACGGTGCAGAACCTGGCGAAAGCCCTGGATCAGATCAAGAGTTGAGCACCGCCAGGGAGTGGACGCAGCGCGAAGGAGTTCGTTCAGGCCTTCAAGTGTGCTCTCGACCCCGACACCATCGGCCGTCCTGAAAACCCGCAGTTTTTGGCCGCGCAAGCGCGATTCCTTGCACTGCGGCTCTCCCATTCGACGTGGAGAGCCGCCCCCGCTCGGTAATATCGGCGCGGCAAGCTCGTAATTGTTTGCGAGGTCCCGTGGAGTTTTCTTGCGAATTTTCCTCGCCAATTCCGCTTATATCCCATGATGAGTGTCCTCAGGCAGCGCGATCCTCACGCGATGGCGTGCGTGGCCATCTGGATATTTCTGGTTGCAAGTGTGTGGTTGACCGCACGGATTGCTTGGATGATCACATTGAGTAACTTGTGGATTCTAACGGCAGGAGTGTTGTCCGGTTTCGTCGCACAAGACTTTGTGTCGGGTTTGATCCATTGGGCATGCGACACCTGGGGGTCGCCGGCGACGCCCATAATCGGCGATCCGCTCATTCGCGTGTTTCGCGAGCATCACAGTGATCCGAAGGCGATGACGCATCACGGATTCGTGGCTACGAACGGCGCAAACTGCCTCGCAACGTTGCCGGCGCTGCTACCCGCGCTTATGCTGCCGCTGAACGGCAACGCGACCTGGTCGATGTACGTTGCCGCCTTTGTGCTGTCACTGACAAGCTTTGGTTTCATAACAAATCAGGCTCATAAATGGGCGCATATGGATGTGCCGCCGAAATCCGCGGCATGGTTGCAGAGCCGTGCTCTGATTCTGCCGCCCCAGCATCACGCGATACACCACGCCACTCCCTTCGATAGTCACTACTGCATCACCACAGGATGGATGAACAGGCCACTTCAAAGAATCCGCTTCTTCGCCAGGCTGGAGTGGCTGATCACCGCGTTGACTGGCGCTCAGCCCCGTGTAACATAAGGCAACATCCTTGCCGGCAAGCGCGGCTGACCGAGAAACCCTCACACCGCTCAAATCTTCCCTGACGCGATGCCTCCGGCGGTGACGAGAAATGGATTCGGCGTGATCAGGCGAGAGGAAGTTTCGTAATCGCGCTGGATCTGCCGGAGCACTGTTCGAAGAGTGCGCGGTTTCCTCCGGAGAAGGCGGCCAGCGTGTTGCCGTTCAGGATTCTTACATTCCAGAGTCGTTTAAGCAGCAAAGTCGCCAAGTCCGGGCGGCGTAATCGCGTTCTGATGATCCGCTTGAACGACGCGAAAAATGAACGCTCATATCGATGAGGCCTACGACCTGACATCCGTCCTCCCTGGCGACGCGATACAATAGGCGCCACTATGAGCCAAGCAGTCACAACCCAAGCTGGTGTGCCCGATGCCGCCGAGTTGATGGAGCGCGCGACTCGCATGCGGCCGCTCCTCCAAGCCAACGCCGAAGAGACCGATCGTTTGCGGCGCCTGCCCGACGCGATTGTGCAGGCTTTGCGCGAGAGCGGTCTTTGCCGATTGATGGTCCCGCGCCGACTGGGTGGCTACGAAACCGACATACACACCTACATTGCGGCGATGGCCGAAATCGGTCGAGGCTGCGGATCGAGCGCCTGGACAGCGAGCCTGTTGAATGTCTGCGCATGGCTTGCGGGCCTGTTTCCGGAACGTGCACAACTCGACGTCTGGGGCGCCGATCCCGAAGCTTGGATCGCCGGCTCGCTCGCACCGCGGGGAGAAGCGCGGGCCGTCGAGGGCGGTTGGATGGTCAATGGACGCTGGCCTTGGGCCTCCGGCTGTCTGCACGCGCAATGGGCCGCATGCGGCATCCACATGAAGAATGAAAGCGGCGAAATGGCGAACCTGGGTCTCTCGTTACTGCAGATGACAGACCTGACGATCGAAGACACCTGGCACATGTCAGGCATGAAGGGGACCGGGAGCAACACGATTGTCGCGACAGGAGTTTTGGTTCCCGCGCATCGATTTCTGCCATACCCTGACGCATTCGAAGGCCGCTACCGGACAGAACATCAGGACGAATCGCTTTATCGCGCCGCCCTCGTCCCGTTCACAATACTGATCCTGATCGGTTCTCAGCTTGGTGTCGCCCGCGCCGCCCTTGACTATGTGATGGCCAATGCCTCGGCGCGCGGTGTCACACACACAAACTTCTCGAAACAAACCGAGTCCGCAGGGTTTCAAATCCAGATTGCCGAAGCGGCCATGAAAATTGAAACGGCATACCTGCACGCGTTCCGCGCCGCAGATGATCTCGATGAGAGCGCAAGAAGAACCGCCCATCCCGCCCTCGTCGCACGGGCACGAATACGTGCCGACGTCGCACTGGTCGCGAAGTATTGCCGCGAGGCAGTTGATATGCTGGTGTCCGCCCACGGCACATCAAGTCTTGCCGACTCGAACCCCTTACAGAGACTTTGGCGCGACATTCACGTCGCAAGCCATCACGCGATAACGGAGTGGCAGGTCAATCTCGAGATCTATGGGAAAGCCCTTCTCGGCGTCGAGCCGAATATCACTTCCCTGATTTAGGAACTGAGGGGTCTTACACCTGAACAACTTCAAAGTTCTTCGCGAGGAATTCGTTCGGATCTATTCCGAACCGGTCCTTCAACGGTTTCTGGAAAAACAAAGGCAATCCCATCCCGGCGTGGATCTTCCCGAGCCTCCAGAATCCGGAACCCTCGATATCCGCCAGGTCATCGAGTCCCCTTATTTCTTTGCGTGACAGATTGTTGCGGGTTCGGGTTAATTCCGGACCAGGACAAACGACAGAATGATTGTGGATGCCACCGGCCGGCCGAACTGTGTTGCCGGTGTGAAATGCGCGAGCGAGAGCATTTGCTGGACCGATTCGGGAACATGCGATCCCGAAAGAACCTGATAGTCCAGGACCTGGCCCTCATTTCCCACGTAGGTTTCGATCGTCAGCGGTTCCTGCAGATCCTGATTGCCGCCGGAAGCATAACGGATCCAATTCGGATCGGTCGTATGGACAGGCTTGAACAATCCAAAGACGGGTTCTTCGGCGATGTGATCCTGGGCCAGCACGGTGGAATTCGATGCGAGACTGCCCAATAGAACGCCGAAAAACAGCATCGTCAACGACACGCCAAGCACGACAGGAACAACCAGCGGCCTGAGCAGATCCTGCAGGCGATTCTCGAACCGGACCAGCGTGTTTCTATTCCGTTCCTGAGAAAGCCTCACGCGAGTCTCGAGCACCATGTCTTCGGGTAACTCGGGGGTCTCGATGCGGGCGATCAGGCTCCGCATCGAAATATAGGACTGAAGCTGCCGCCTGCATGGCTCGCAACCGGCGACATGGCCGTCGAGGCGTTCGGCCTGTTGCGGGGAGACCATCGAGTCGATGAAGGGGCTCATCAACTTTTGTGCGGCGGAACAGTTCAAGTTACTCATTACAACTACCTCAAATCCCGGACCGATAAAAATCGCATCAGCGACTTCTTCAGGTCAGCCCGCGCCCGGGCCAGGCGGGACTTCACGGTCCCGACAGAAACGCCGAGTACATCGGCGATTTCGATATACGAGAATCCTTCGATATCGCGCAGCACAATGATAGACCGGTGCTCCCGGGACAGCTTTCCCAGCGCCTGTTGAATGGCGCCCTCTTCTTCCTTCGACTGCAACGCCTGCTCCGGCGTCGGGCCGGAGGCCGGAACCATCCGTCCGGCATCGATGCCGGATCCATTCGGTTGGTCGTCCAGAGACACCGTGGCAAATTTGTGCCGCCTTTTCCACCACCGCAAACGATTCAGAATTTCCGAGAAGGCGATTCTGAAAATCCATGTTTTCAGTGCGGCTTCGCCCTTGAATCCCGCAATGTTGCGAAAGACTTTGAGGAAGATTTCCTGGACAATGTCCGACGCTTCCGCTGAATCACCGAGCATCCGGTATGCCACGTGAAAGATGGAGGCGCTGTAGGTGCGCACGAGTTCGTCATACGCCGCGTCCTCGTTGGCCTGAAGGCGCGAGACAAACAGGGCATCGTCGGAACTCAGCGCGCTTTGTCCGGCAGCGCGGTCCAGCCAGTTATAGGCGATCTCTCTCGGCATCAGTATTTCGCCCTACAAGGATTAATGGACACCGTCAGTGGTGAATTGTTCCACAAATTTCAGGCCTGCGCCCATTATTTCGGCTACCGCATTCCGGCTGGGGGCTTCGCAGTAAACCCTTAGTAACGGCTCGGTTCCAGACTGCCTGAAAAGAATCCAGCTGTCGTTCTCTAAAAACACTTTGCAACCATCGAGTTGCCCGACCTCTTTGACCCGCCGGGCGGCAAACGCCGCGGGCGGCTCGCTTTTCCAGGCGGCGACCACTCGATTGCCGGCCTCAATCGGTACATGCAGGTCCCGGCGGTCGTAGTGGAACTCGCCAAACTCCTTCCACATGTCATGGATCAACTCGGTGCACGACTTTCCGGAAGCTGCCAGGAGGTCGAGGAAAAGAAGATTGATGAAAATACCGTCCCGCTCCGGAAGATGCCGCGAAAGACCGATTCCGCCGCTCTCCTCACCACCGATCAGGATTTCGTGCTCGAGCATGAGCTCACCGATGTTCTTGAATCCAATAGGCCGCTCGAAAAGCTCCAGGCCGAGTTTCGAAGCAATTCGCGGGATCAGCAGACTCTGGGAGTAGGTTCTTGCGACTGCGCCGCGCCAACCTTTATTGCGATATATATGGAGCAGCAACAGGGACAAGGTCTGCAGCGTATTGACGTATTCGCCGGTCTCATCGACGATGCCGAGGCGGTCGGCGTCGCCGTCGGTGGCAAGCCCAACGTCGCTTCCCGTCTTGCGAACGGCATCGCCCAGCGGCCCGAGCTGCGGCATCATGGGTTCGGGATTAATGCCGCCAAACAAAGGGTCCGGATTCCCCCGAATGGTTTGAACCGCGCAGCATGTCTCGCGGAGCAGTTGTTCGAGAATGTATCCGCCGCATCCGTGCATGGAATCGACGACGACTTTGAGCTTCGAATTTGCGATTCGCCCCCAGTCGACAAGCGATTTGAGGTGGTCGAAGTAGTAAGGTTCCGGCGCAATCGTTTCAAGCGGGCGCGGCCTGTAGTCGCGGGCTTCAGCCCGCGTCAAATTCTCCTCAATTTTTGCCGTGATCGCGGGCGTGGCGCTGCCGCCAAAATGCGCCTTCACTTTGAATCCATTGAAGGTGGCAGGATTATGGCTGGCCGTGATCATGATGCCGCCGACAAATTTCCGCCGCCGCACTTCGAATGAAACATAGGGCGTCGGATACGGCCGGTCGAGCATGACCACTCGAAAACCATTCGCTGCAAAGACTTCCGCAGCCGCCCTCGCAAACGCGGCGGATTGGAACCGGACATCGAATCCGACCAATACGGCCTGCTCCGGACCTTCAACAGTTTTGAAATAGTCTGCGGTCGCCTGGGCCGCGCGCCGCACGTTTTCAAAGGTAAATTCTTCCGCAATGATGGCGCGCCAGCCATCCGTCCCGAATTTGATTGGATTTTTCATAGGAAAGAGAAATCGGTAAGCACTGTCTTGTCGCCCAGAACAACGCCATGCCGGAGCCTGGCGGAGCGGCCGATGTAGCAGCCTTTGCCGATCAGACTGCCGGAGATGCGCGCATCGGCGTCGATGGTATTGCCCGCCCAGATCACGGAATCGACAATATGCACTCCTTCGTCGATCTTGCAATTGTTCCCGATGACAGAGTTTTCGATCCGTACTCCGGCGCGGATCGTCACGTCCGGCCCGATGATTGATTTTTCGTCGATTGCAGCGCCGGCCGGCAGCGCGGCTCGAAGCAGAGCACTCTTCGCAACGCGGGGAGACGCGAACTTTCCGGAAAGGATGTCGTGATGGACCTCCAGATACTTTTGCGGCGTGCCGATATCGATCCAGTACTTATCGAGCACAAACGACATAACGGGCTCTTTGTGCTCCAGCAAGGTGGGAAAGAGTCCGCGCTCGAATGAGTAAGGCTCGCCTTTCGGCATGTACTTCAGGACGGAAGGCTCGAGAACATAGATTCCGGCGTTGATGGTGTTGCAGGTGATTTCATCCGGTCCCGGCTTTTCGATGAATCGTTGAATCCAGCCTTCGGGGTCGGTCTCGACGAGTCCATAGGCCGAAGGATTCTCGACCGGCGTCAGGACAATCGTCGCCACGGCCCGGGTGGCCCGGTGATGCGCGACCACGGCGCCAAGGTCAATCGCCGTCAGGACGTCACCGTTAAAAACCACCGTCGAATCGCTGATGTGTTCTTCGGCATTCTTGAAAGCGCCCCCGGTGCCCAGGGGAGTGCCTTCCACGGCATACCGGATCCAGACACCGTAATCCGAACCATCTTTTAACAAATCTTCGATTTTCCGTGGCTGATACGACAAACTGAGGATGATTTCGTCAATTCCGGCGCTCCGCATCAGGTCGATCTGATAGAGAAGAAACGGGGAATTGGCCACCGGTACAACCGGTTTCGGAGTATTGATCGTCAGAGGGCGTAAGCGGGTGCCTTTCCCGCCGGCCAGAATGAGTCCCTTCATAATAGGTTTCTATACTAGAATATCCGACATGAATCTGCCCAACGGGTTGACGTTGATGCGGATATTTTTAGTTCCGCTCCTCGTCGCTGTATTGCTTACGCAGTATAGCGTGATTGCCGTCGTGGTGTTCCTTGCCGCGTCGCTGACGGACCTGCTTGACGGCTATCTGGCGCGGAAACGCGGCCAGGTCACGACACTGGGTACGCTCCTGGATCCCGTGGCGGACAAGCTTCTTATTTCTTCAGCATTCATTGCTCTCGTTCAGCTTCAACTGGTTCATGCCTGGATGGTGGCCATCATCGTCGGCCGCGAATTCGCAGTAACGGGTTTGCGCAGCATCGCATCGGCTCAAGGTTTCACGATCGACGCGTCACAATTCGGCAAAATCAAGATGGTCACGCAGGTGGCGGCGATTACGTTCCTGATTCTGGGCATGCCGGGCGGCATTCCCCATCCTGCGTTTCAGAAAGTGGGCAATTTCATGCTGATTGTCGTGGTTGTGTTCGCCGTGGTTTCTGCCGTCGACTATTTCCGCCGGTTCTGGACAAAGATCGACGATGGCTTCAAGGCAAAGCAGCGCCGCCAGCTCATCATTCGGGAAAAGAGACAGCGGCGCCAGCTCTCCACTCGCAATGTTCCAACTCACTGAAGACGCCCAACGGCTTCTTCTTCAAATCGCACGAAACGCAGCCCGGTCTTATCTCTCGGGCCAGTCTCCCCATATGCCCGAAATCCCTCCGGGCATCCTGACCGAGTCCTGTGGGGTTTTTGTATCGATTCACAAGGGTACAAATCTTCGTGGCTGTATCGGGAACCTGCATTCAGCCAGCCCTCTTTACCGCGCAACGGCCGAGTGTGCAGTCGCCGCGGCAGTAGGCGATCCGCGATTTATGCCGATGAGCGCAGCTGAGCTTCAGGAAGTGGAGTTTGAGGTTTCGGTGCTGAGTCCTTTGAGCCGCGTTTCACATATTCATGAAATCGAGATCGGCACGCACGGGCTGCTGGTCAACAAGAACGGCTCGCGAGGACTGCTTCTGCCGCAGGTCGCGGCCGCATACGGCTGGGACCGCGAGCGATTCCTGCAGGAAACCTGTGTGAAAGCCGGTCTTATGCGCGATGAATGGATGAACGGCGCGGCGATCGATTGTTTCAGCGCCATCGTCTTCGCAGAGAAGCAATTTCACCACAGCCTCGCCACATGATTCTGACGCTTCCTTACCCCAACATCGATCCGGTGTTTCTGCGGCTCGGGCCCGTGCAGCTGCGCTGGTACGGGCTCATGTACATGGTGTCGTTCATCATCTGCTTTTTTGTACTTCGCCGTTACGCGAAATACAGAAAGCTGCAGATGTCCACCGACGACCTGTACGACTTTTTGTTTTATCTGATCCTCGGTGTGATGGTCGGCGGCCGCCTTGGATACGTCCTGTTCTACGATCTCGGCAGCTATCTTCGGGATCCGCTTTCCATAGTTGCCATCTGGCAAGGCGGAATGTCGTTCCACGGCGGATTCATCGGCATGATCCTTGCGACGATCTGGATCACGCGCAGGAAGGGCTGGAACTTCTGGGAGATTGCAGACCTCGGGGCGGCGGCGGCTCCAATCGGACTGGGTCTCGGACGCATCGGAAATTTTATTAACGGAGAATTGTTCGGCCGTGTCACGAACGTGCCGTGGGCGATGGTCTTTCCGGAAGGCGGCAGCATGCCGCGCCATCCCTCGCAGCTCTATGAAGCCATTCTTGAAGGGCTGGTACTTTTCTTCATCTTGCGCTGGTTTTACCGAAAGAACTTCTATCGGGGAACCGTGTTCTGGGCATTGCTGGCTTTCTACGGCCTGTTCCGATTCCTGGTTGAGTTTGTGCGCGAACCGGACGCGCAAATCGGTCTCGACCTCGGCCCATTTACGCGGGGACAGGAACTCACCTTTCCGATGCTGATCATCGGCGCCGCCATGATGATCGTGTGCATCCGGCGGCCCGCCGTAGAACCGGCGCCTCGGCGGCGCAAATCCCGCGCATAGGCAGGCGCGCTTCGAATACCTATCGCGTGCACCCCGAGTGCTCCAGATCGAGAGGACCCTGCCGCATGGTCTATTTAAGTTATTGGTTTAATGTGACATTCGGTCGTCCCTGACATTGGCAACCAACCTGCCGTTACCAGGAATATTTCGTAGAAAGGAACCCTCCGATATGAACCGAGTGGTAGTTGGACTGGCCGCGTTTGCATTTGCGATGGTGGCTCCGTCTGTTTTTGCACAGGAACACGATCACGGAGAGATCGGCGTATATGGCAACTATTTCCGGCTAAATGACTTGGGAAATACAAACTTCATGGGGGTCGGCGGGCGCGTTGGTTTTAATGTCGCCCCACGGGTCCAGCTTGAAGGTCAAATGACGTATGATTTCGCCCAGAACTTCACGTCCAGCAGTACTTCGGACTTCAGCACAACGATTGTCCGTTCAAATTTGACGCTGCTGCATGGACTGTTCGGACCCAAGGTCGATCTTGGAACCGATCATGCCCGCTTTTTCGCAACATTCCAGGGCGGATTCCTCCGGTTCGGGGTCGCGAACGGGTCGACCAGTAACAGCTTCACCAGCTCGATCAGCGGCTTCGGTGACAGCTCCACGAACGGTGCGCTTTACCCTGGGATTGGAGGCGAATTCTATGTCGGACCGGTGGGAGTGCGTGTGGATGTAGGCGACTTTATTTATTGGAACGCGGGGGGCCACAACAACCTGGTTGTCAAGTTCGGGCCGCAGATCAAATTCTGATAAGCATGGCTTGTGAGCGACCCCCTGCCGCCGCAAAGCGGCGGCAGGGGGTCGCTCACAAGGATTTTTTGGGCGAGACTCACCGCCGCTCGACCTCGTCGCCAAGCATCAGCGCGTCCACGGCATAGGTCACAAGCGCTGTCGAGGCACGCTCGCCGACTCGCACCACAACCACCTCTCCGACCGCGGTGCGCACATTCTTCAGTTTTTGCGTTTCGGGCGGCGCAGGGAACAGCCGCTGGTCGAAATCGATATGGCGGTAGGCAACAAACACATCACCGGGTTTGACGCTCTGGTCCTGGCCGATGTCGATGTAGACAATGGAGCCGACCTCGGCGATTCCACGTTCGACCGCTCCGAGGCGGTCATTCGTACGCACGCCCGGCGTTGCACCTGACATATGGAAGGTTGATCCGAAATTCAACAAGATGCTCTTTGCGGCGACGATAACCCCACTGGCTCCGCCGTTGACCATCATCGTCGGACTGAATGGACGCGGACGTGGAGGTTGGGGGAAAGCAACCTGATGGAAGGGCATTAAAACATCGCCCACTTCGACGGCATCCGCACAAGTGACCATCACCCGCGCGAGCGAGAAATCCGCTTGAGTCAGGACCACCTTGATCTGCGCGACATCCAGATAGTGCATCCCGAGATCCCGGCTCGCGGTCGTCCGGCCGTACGGATTGACGAGCGTTTTCGTCGGCCGGACAACGTCATACGTATTCCCCGTCTGAATTCCATCCTCCGAACCCTGGCTCAGGTAGATGTAATCGGCTTCTCCGGCCAGCACCGCTCCCGTCGCGTCAAATCTGGCAATCACTTTCAAATTGTGCGGAATCGGCTCCGTAGTCACGAACCCGGAGCAATACAGGTCTGAATATTTGACCTCGGTCGCCGATTTAAGAGTGTCATTGATAACGATGGTCGGTGCCCTGGGCGCTGCAGCGGCTCGGGCCGGAGGTGGAGCAACCTGGGCGCGCGCCGGCGGAGGCGGCGGAGGCTCCGGCCTCACAG
>DASXLG010000093.1 GCA_036496425.1 Terriglobia bacterium
CTGGCAGGTATCATCAGGGCAATCAACAACAATGCCGCGTTGGGAAGCGTCGTTCGAAGTGTTGTCATGGGGTTCTCCTTCGCGCGACAGTATAAGCGGATTCGCGCACGTCTGATTCTGCGAAACAAGTTTAGCCGCAGATTGCGCGGATTACGCAGATGGGCGCAGAAAGAGGCTTATTGATGCGCTTATCTGCGTAATCCGCGCAATCTGCGGCTAAACAACTTTGACGGAGCCCTCAGGGTTGGGCGTTGTGGTGAAACAGGTGCCGGCTGATGTCTGGCCGGAACTCGACAAAGATCGCGCCGATCGTTCCCTCGGCCGTCACTACGGCAAAATCGTCTGCCATTGGCTGTAGCCGGCAGGAGGCACTTATACACAACAATTGCGTCTGGACCGGCGGCGGCGGCGTGAAATAGAATCTTCGCCGGCGTTTACCTCGACCAGCCTGGTCAATGGCTGTTAAACAAAAGCTAGGAGAACAACAATGTATAGAAATGTCTTGCGTGTGCTCACACTATTGATGCTGAGCCTGGCAGTTGCCGCCGGACTGACGTTGGGGCAACGCCGAGGGGCGGCGCCTGCCGCAAATAATGCGGATTGGCCGACCTTCGGCGGCGATAACACACGCACGAACGCCAACATGGCGCCGACGCAAATCACGGCAGCGAATGTCGGATCGATGGTGCGCCAGCAGGTCACCGTCTCCGCGCCGATCGACGCAGGACTCATTTATCTTCGCGGCGTTCAGGTCAACGGCGCATCCCACGACGTCTTTTTCGGGACGACAAACCTCGGTCACACGGTTGCGATCGATGCGAAAGAGGCCAAAGTGCTGTGGGAATTCGGCCCTCCGGGTTTCGATGAAACTGCCGCCATGAATCCGCAGCGCGGCGCCGACAATCCTTTCGGCGCGAAAGAGATCACAAACTCGTCACCGGTAGCCGACGCCAACCGGCAATTCATTTATGCCGCATCCTCCGACGGAAATGTCACCAAGATCTCGATCGCAAACGGAAAGGCCGTCTGGAGTACGGCCGTCACCAAACTTCCGAAAATCGAGAAAATGGATTCGCCATTGTCCTTCGTCAACGGACATGTGCTCGCGCCGACCGCCGGCTATGTGGGCGACGCCGGAACCTACCAGGGACATGTCGTCATGATGAACGCGCAGACCGGCGCCATCGAGCACGTCTGGAACTCCCTCTGCAGCGACCGCACGGAATTAATGGATCCGGCGACCTGTTCACATGTGCAGTCGGCCATCTGGGGACGCGCCGGCATCGTGGTCGACCCGGCCACCGGCAACCTTCTGTTCGCCACCGGCAACGGCGATTATGACGGCAAGACGAACTGGGGCGATGCGCTGATTATGCTGGACCCGACCGCAACCAAGATGCTCGGCAACTGGACCACGACGAACAATGCGGATTTGCAAAAACGCGATCTCGACATGGGCTCCACCTCTCCTGTCCTCCTCGGAGACGGCTACATCGCACAGGGCGGCAAGGACGGCACGATCCGCCTCCTGACGATGGACATTATTAAAGGAACCACAGGACATCAGGGCGGAGAGCTTCAAGTGGTACCGACGCCGGGCAGCGCGCAGCTTCTTTCGGCTTCGGCCACTGCAAAGATCAATGGCACCACCTACCTGTTTGCCGCCCAGGGCGGACGTGGCGGCGGCGGCACCACGGCGTGGACTTTCGGAAGGGATCACATGCTGAAGGAAGCCTGGAAAAACCCAACGCCGGGCAACACGCCGTTCTACACAGGAGGATTGCTGTTCACCTATAACGCCCAGGCCGGCGGCGTGCAGGTCTTCAACGCCGAGACCGGTGCAGCGGTTGCAACGCTTCAATCGGGCGCAGGTCACTGGAACAGCCTCATCGTCGTGGACAACCGCATCGCGCTTCCCGAAGGAGCCATCAGCGGATTCGGCGGAGGAGGCGGCCGCGGACGTGGACGCGGAGCCGCTCCGCCGCCCGCAACTCCGCCGGCTCCCGCCGCTCCGGCGACGCCACCGGCGGGTATTGTTAATATCTGGCATCTGTCCTGATCCGGAAACCAATGGCAAGATTTGTCCTTATACATGGCGCGTTCACCGGGGCATGGATCTGGCGGCCGCTGATGGACCGTTTGAAGAGCGCCGGACATTCCGTGGAAGCGTTCGACCTGCCCGGCTGTGGTGACGACCAAACGCCCGTAAGCGGTGTCACTTTGGATGCGTGCGCTGCCCGGCTGTGTGAAGTGCTGGGCGGCAGTTCCGAACCGGCGATCGTCGCCGGCAACAGTATGGGCGGCATCATTGCAACGCAAGGGGCGGCGCGATGTCCGGACCGTGTCGCGGCGCTCGTGTACGTGACGGCGTTCGCGCCGAAAGACGGTCAGAGTCTACTCGACTTGACCCGGCTGCCGGAGGGAACGGGCGATCAGGTCCAGGCCAATGTCGTTATAGAAGGAGAACCACCGGTTGCGATCATGCCGGCCGGGGCGTCGCGTCAGGCGTTGTACGGCTTCTGCACAGAGGATGTGGCCACATGGGCCATCGAACGGCAGCGCCCGCAACCGGTCGCGCCATTCGCGACGCCGGTGTCCATCCGTCCCGGGGCTCTCGACAGCATTAACCGGTATTACGTCGTATGCACACAAGATCGAGCCATCTCACCGGCCTTGCAGCGGCGCATGATCGCCGAAAACCCGTGCGCGGACGTCGTCGAACTCGACACCGATCACACGCCTCACCTATCGATGCCAGACGAATTGGCCAAGGCGCTCAATCGATTCGCGGCGCACGTGTAGACGCGGCCTTAGAAAATGTGAATGAATCAGCGCCGGAGGCGCGTCAGATTTTAGCCCCGGCCGACAGGCGAATTTGATGGAATTTCCTTTGTCTACGGTTCCACCCGCACTGTCGTGCGCCTCGACTTCCAGTCGTCGACGCCGTGCGGAGGTTCGGGCTCGCCCTGGAACGTGACCTGAATCGCCGCCTTCGAAAGTCCGGCTCGTTCGAGCAGATCCGCCACTTCCTCCGCTCTATCCTTCGAGATGCCCGGCCGTTCCGTCAGCACCGCTTTATCGGAAAGCAGCGTCGCGCCGCGATAGCCGCTCACGATCACGTGTTTGGCGCCGATCTTTTCAGCGTAGTCCATGATCTGCGTGAGAACCGCCGCATGCCTGCCCATGACGGGCGCATCGAAATCGTAGTAGATCGAAAACTCCTTCGCCGCAAACGGCGGCTGCAGCGGAGCGCCTGTTTGCAATGGCGCGGGCGTTTGAAAAGCCAGCGTTCCGTCGCTGGGTCCGGGAGGCCGCGGCGCATTGGGAACCGTGTACTTGTCGAGCGCCGGCAAAATGGTATTGCACGAGGGATCCGGCTCGATCAGCGGCGAAACCACAACGGGCTTGAGCACGATGCCTCCGCAGATGCGGGGCTCATTGGATATGACGCCTTCAACCAGCACCTTGTGTCCAAGGTACGGTGGATGGAATTCCGCGCTGCTGTCGCTCTGGATACCGAGGTAGTAGAGTTCCCCGCCGTATTCCGCAAGCCAGCATGGAACGGTTTTCGTATCCTGCACGACAGGACAGCTGGCGAAATTCCTGCGCTGCTCCTGCTGGGCGTACCCCGAGCCGGCACCTGCGGCTATGACGAGGGCGACGATCAGCGGCCTGCACAGCTTCATCGATCTCACCTTTACAACACGCTCAGGAAATTCACCAGGTCCTGCTTTTCCTGCTCGGTGAATTGAATATTGAAGCGCCGATCGTAAAAGTCGACCACTTCACGCAGGTTTGCCGCCGATCCGTTTGCGAAATAGGGCGACCTTGCCGCCAATCCGCGCAATTGCTGGATCACGATCGCCCCGATGTCATTGCATTTGCCCGAAATCAAAGCCCGTCCCGGATCCTGGGTATAGATCACGCGGCCCAGGAACGGATGAGGCGCGATGGCGTTGTTGCATGTCAGCTTGAAGAGCGGCAGCTCATTCTTTTCGCTGGACCAGGGACTGGCCGGCGCTTCCCTGGCCCACGGCAGGTTGGTGGTGCCGATGTCCATCCACCCGTTCGCAGTATCCATTCCGGTCATATGCATTCCATGGCAGGTCGCGCAGGTCCGCTTGACCGGATTGCCAAGACCTACGGTGTTGAGGTGCATGACATCTTTGATCCAGAACGTACGATAGAAGAAAACATCGTGGCCGCGGGCGACGGATTCGCGAAATGCATTCTGATCGTCGATTTCGTCGTCGCCGGTACGAGGAAGGCGTTTCCAGCGATCGCCCATAGGAAACACGAAGTTCGCCGTGTTGTTTCCGAGAACCCCGGTTTTTCCCTGCGCCAGCGCTGCCGGACCCAATGCCGGCGGACCGCCTTCCTCGGTCAGGTCGCCTCCTGTCCAGTCGTAACTTTCCGCCGCATAAACCTGAGATTCGAAGGCGATGATCTGATCCAGCTGCGCGTCCGTCAAGGCGCCCTTCACTTGAAGGTGGCCGGCCGCGGCGGAGCGGGCCTGACTTCTCAGACTTGGTTCACGCGCGTCCGCCATCATGTTCATCTGCACGAGCTTTCCGGTTTCGGGATCCCGTTCGGTCGGTTGTCCGTCCTTGGCGATAAACCGGCCGACGCCGAAACCATCGGCGGTAACGTACTTCAGGTTGGCCGCCGGACGCGGCCGGCGGTACACCGATATCGTCGGCGCCGGGCTGTTCAGCCCATATACGGGACTGGTGTTGCAACCTGTCGGATCGCGGACAGTCTCGATTGTGAACTCCGGTTTGATGGCGGTCCCATCTGCAGCTTTCGGCGGCCACGGCAGCGGAACACGGATCAGTCCTCGATCCAGAAGAAGCGAATGCGACTGCGGATATTCGTCGGGCAGGTCCGGACAGTTCTTTCCGTCGACGGTGGCGAACAGCGGATCCGATCCGCTGGTCCTGCCCCAGCGCTGACGGATCGAGTCGACGCTGATGCTCATACCATCGGCGGGTTGATGGCAGGTCACGCAAGCGCGCCCGTTGCTGCCGATCGGGTCAAAGAATGCATTGTTTTTGGTCACAACGTCGCCGGATGAGTTGAGAATCGTCAACCATCCGAACGGGTTCTCATAGGGAACCGTTGAACGAAGGACGGCGCCGTTTCCCGGAGTCCACCAGGCATCGAGCGTCCGGGCCGCAGCCGGAAAAAGGTGCGGCCAGGATCCGATCAGACTCAAAAGGACAAGGACAAAGATATAAGGACGAATTTTCCGCATCATGCTCTTGGTGCTTATACTACACGCCGATTCATCGGGAAAGCGTCTTCAGGCCTCGCTGCGCGGCTGGGATGAACCCGGATCAGGCAATCAATTTTCGTCGTTTACCGATCAGTTTAGCGATCACGCGGACCAGTTCGTTGAGTGTGATCGGTTTGGATATGTGTGCATTGAAGCCTGCCTCAGCCGCCAGCTTGCGATCTTCCTCTCCCGCGTAGGCTGTGAGCGCGATAGCCGGAAGCTTGGCGGCGGGCCATTTCTTCGTCCGAATCTTTCGCATCAGCGTATAGCCGTCGACTTCCGGCATACCGATGTCACTGATGAGAAGATCGCAGCGCTGTGTTTCAAGCAAACGGAAAGCCTGCTTTGCGGATTCCGTGGGAATCGGTTTGGCTCCCCACTGTTTCAGAGCATGCGCGAGCATATCGCGAGTGTCCGCTTCGTCTTCGACGATGAGAATGCGTGCATCCTTCAGCCCGGCAGCGTCGTGCGCCGCTGCTTGCTTCGCAGTCTCTGCGGCGGTCGCTGTAAGGGCCGGAATGGGAAGCGTGACAGTAAACCTGCTGCCCTTCCCGATGCCTCCGCTTTCTGCGGAGACTGTTCCGCCATGCAGTTCGACCAGGTACTTGACGATTGTCAGCCCAACGCCAAGACCGCCATGCTTGCGTGCATATGAAGCATCAGCCTGCTGGAAACGGTCGAAGACGTACGGAAGAAACTCAGGATCAATCCCTTCACCTGAATCGGATATCTGTAGAAGCGCACTGCTGCTGAACCGTTTCAGAGTGACCTGAATGTGCCCTTTTTTGGGTGTGAACTTCACCGCATTCGTCAGGAGATTCCACAGGATCTGGTGAAAGCGGGCGGGGTCGATGTGCATGGGGCCAATGCCGCCATCCAGATCCCGCGTCAGCTTGATGGCCTTTGCCTTGACAGCCGGAAGCAGCGAATCTATCGCTTCCTCAATCAACGGAGCAGGATAAACCGATTGCATCTCGACTCGCAGCTTGCCCGTCACGATTCGGGAGACATTCAGTAAATCGTCGATGAGCTGGGCTTGCGTGACGAGGTTTCGATCGATCACTTCGAGTGCTTTGCGCTGCTGCGCCAAGGTCAAGGCTCCATCCTGCAACATCTGGACCCATCCCGTGATCGAAGTGATCGGCGTGCGTAGTTCATGCGACAGCGTCGCGATGAATTCATCTTTCATCCGATTGGCTCTCTCAAGCTCTTCGGTACGTACCTGCACCCTCTTTTCAAGTTGCGCAGCCTGCTCCCGGAGAAGATCTTCATTTCTGCGCCGCGCCGTGAGATCCCGTGTCACTTTCGCAAACCCTCGAAGCTTCCCCCGGTCGTCATGCAAGGCGGTAATGACAACGTTCGCCCAGAACCGCGTTCCGTCTTTCCGAAGGCGCCAGCCTTCATCTTCGACCCTGCCCTCCACCAAAGCGATTTCAAGCTCGCGCTGAGGTTTTTTATTCGCAATATCTTGTTTTGGATAAAAAACGGAAAAGTGCTTTCCGATAATCTCCTCAGGCATATAGCCTTTCAAGCGCTGTGCTCCGGCATTCCAACTGAGAATCCTACCCTTCGGATCGAGCATGAAAATCGCATAATCCTTCACTTCCTGGACGAGAAGGCGATAAGCGTCGTAATCCATCATTGAAGGCTTCGATGACATTGCTGTCTCTCCCGAGCCCCGGCCGTACGGATACACCCTCTTTCAGAATGCCCAAAATTCGTCAGTTCTGCCAGAGGCGCGAGTGAAAACAATTTTGTGAGTTGCTGTTGAGCCAATCGATTAGGCCATAATGAAATGAGGGGTACAAAGTGGCGAAAATAAATCGAAACGATTTGCCGGACAGCCCCATGCAGAAATTCGCAGGCATCATCCACAAGCATCACGACGAATTGTTGAATGAATGGCGCAAACGAATACGTCTATTGCCCGCTGCACGAGGTCTCGACACACCGACCCTGAATGATCATATCCCCTATTTATTCGAGGAGCTGACGCAAGATTTGATGTCCGGTGGCGCCGAATCCGTGCTGGATCTTCAACTGCACGACAGCCCGAAAATCCACGGGGGTCTGCGTTTGCGCGCAGGTTTCGACATCGTGGAAGTGGTGGCTGAATACAACATCCTGCGCGAACTCCTTTCAAATGTCGCCGAAAGGGAAAATCTGGACATCACCGGCGAACCCAACCGAATCCTCAACCGGGTGGTTGATCGAGCCGTAGCTTTGGCTGTCGACACCTACGCTAAAGAAAAAGCATTGGAGATCCAACAACGAAGAGAGGAACACATGTCGTTCCTGATACACGACCTTAAGACGCCGCTGTCCGCAATCCACGCGGCCGGAAGGATTTTAGAAACGAGCCTTGAAGAAGAGTCGCGAGGCGGACGAGTGGGAACCATGCTGGACATCGTGCGGCGAAATGCCGTCAGGCTGAATGCGCTCATAACATCTGCCTCTCAGGAACAACACAATCTGGCCGCGAGCACTGCTGAAGAACTCAAAGTCGCGCACAACGAGTTCGATTTGTGGCCTCTTGTGCAGTCGATGATATGGGACCTCCGTTCATTGATTGAAAATGCGCCCGTCCAATTGGTCAACGCCGTTCCTGAGGATTGTGTAGTCTATGCAGATCCCGTGCTCATCACGCAGGTCATCCAGAACCTGCTATCCAATGCAATAAAGTACACGGCAAAGGGAGAAATAACAGTCGGGGCAAATATCACCGAAGTCAATAAAGTGCGCTGTTGGGTTCGCGACACAGGTTCCGGTATTCCGGCCGATCGGTTGGTAAAGATCTTCGAGAAATTCGAGACCGATCCGGCAAGGAAGGGCGGATTAGGTCTCGGTCTTCCGATCGTCAAACAAATTGTTGAGGCGCACAGCGGTCAGATCTTTGTCGAAAGCGAAGTTGGCCGCGGTTCGACGTTCAGCTTCACGTTGCCAGGCAGGTGTTGAGAACTCCGGCGGCACCCCAACTGCACCTTGATCACCAAAAGGTGTTTTTGTTTTGGGGGTCTTATGCGCAAACCTGCAATTATCGTCGGTGCCGTGATCGTGTTTCTGATTGTGGTTGGGGCTGCAGCGCGCTTTAACGTCAACAGTTACCGGCCGCAGATTCAATCCAGGCTGGGGCAGGCACTGAATCGGAACGTGTCGATGGGCAATGTCAGCCTTCGGCTGGTTCCGCCCCGCCTTCGGGTAGAAAATCCCGTCATCGCAGACGATGCGGCATTCGATCCCCGCTCGCCCTTCGTGCAGGCCGATGCGTTGGACGTCTCATTGCGGCTTCTGCCGCTGCTGGCGGGACACGTCGACATCTCGTCCATGAAGCTTCAGCGGCCGAACGTCGAATTGATCAAAAATGCGCAGGGCGTCTGGAACGTTTCCACTTTAGGCGGAGGCCGCACTTCGCACGGTGGCGGCACATTTTCGATCGGCGCGCTATCTATCAAGGATGGCCAGGTCGCGGTCACGGACCTTGAAAGAAAGCAGCCGCGGACCGTCTACGATCACATCGATCTGACTCTCAAAGACTATGCCCCTGGAAAAGCCTTTTCGGCCGATGTGGCGGCTCACCTGCCGGGGCCGGGCGCAGAGGACCTTCATCTTCAGGGAAAGGCCGGACCGGTACCGGCTGGAAATATGGCAATGATGCCTTTCAGCGGTACTCTTGATCTCAAGCAAGTCGGCCTCGGTGGATTGCAGAAATTCGCGGGAAATCCGATGCTTGCGAAAACAGACGGAGTGCTGTCGGGCCAGACCACCATCAACAGTTCGTCCGGAACGTTGGCCGCGAGCGGAAATCTGAAGATTGAGAAGCCGGTCGTCAACGGCGTCGATGTGGGTTATCCGATCAGCGCGGACTACAAGCTGTCGGGCAACCTTGCCGCCGGTCAGATCAAGATCGACAGCGCAACCGTGAAGCTTGGGCAGACGCCGATCACTGTCACCGGTTCATTGAACACCCAGCATGTTCCGCCACAGGTGGATCTCAGCGTGAAGTCGGGCGAGATCTCGATTGGTGAAATCAGCCGCCTTGCTTCCGCTTTCGGCGTGGTGTTCTCTCCGCAGACAACAGTTGCGGGTCGTATCGCACTGAACGTCCAGGCGCGAGGGCCCGCGGACCGGCCTCAGCTGACCGGAACCATTTCGGGGCAAGACATTAAAATTGCTGCCAAAGAAATCCGGCAACCCATCGGGATTCGCGCCATCGACCTGACATTGACTCCGACGGCGATTCAGTCGAACAATTTCGAGATTTCTTCGGGGAGCACAACCGTTGCTTCTCACGTGGCTTTGGAGAATTATGCCTCGAAGTCGCCGGCCATCGATCTGACAGTGCGCGCGCCCAACGCCACGCTGCCGGAAATACTCGCCATTGCCAGAGCCTATGGAATTACCGCTCTCGATAGAATCAGCGGCGGTTCCGGCACGCTCAGCCTGGACCTGCATGCCACGGGGCCGGTCCGCCAGATTTCATCGCCGGAGGTCCTGAGAGCACTGAACGGCAGCCTGAACCTGAACTTCAGCGGCTTGCGCATCGCGGG
>DASXLG010000094.1 GCA_036496425.1 Terriglobia bacterium
GCGTGACCTGCCATAACACGCGGCTGAAGACTGGCGGCTTGGCGTTGGACGGCAGGGTGGATCGCCTGGACCTCCAATCCGCCGGGGAGGACGCACAAGTCTGGGAGAAGGCCCTGCGTAAGCTGCGCGGGCATCAGATGCCGCCCCCAGGCAGTCCCCAGCCGCCGCAGAAGGATGTCGAGTCGTTCGTCGCCTGGATGGAGAACGCTCTGGACTCCGCGGCCGGCGCCGGGGATATCCGCGAACGCGCAAGCGCAGAGGCGCGCAGCCTCAAACCAAATCCGAAGGCCGGCTATGTGCCTGTCCAGCGCCTGAACCGCACCGAGTATGCCGCGTCGGTGAAAGCTCTGGTGGGCGTGGACGTAAACCCGAAGGAAGTTCTGCCGCAGGACATCCAGGTGGAGGGCTTCGACAATATTGCGGACGCCTTGAGCGTATCTCCCGCGTTCCTCGAGCAGTATGTTACCGCGGCGCGGCACATCGCTCAACTCGCCGTGGCCAATCCCAATCCTCGCGTCTCCAGCGTGAAGTACTCGATCGCGGCCAACCAGAATCCGGACGACCCTCCGCCTCCAGGCACGCGCGGCGGCATAAAGTTCAAACACAACTTCCCGGCCGACGGCGAGTATCGCATCACCATCAATGACCTTGAGGTCGGCCCGTACAGCAATTCCCTGGAGCGTGAGAACACGGTGGTCATCATGATTGATGGCCGGATCGTATTTCGCAAGTCCATCGGCGGTGCGGCGGATCTATCTCTGGCCGATCGCAAGGCTGGAACCGGCCGCGCTCAAATCATGGAGCGTTTCTCAAAGATTCCCGTACCGGTGAAAGCGGGGGTGCACGACGTTGTCGTGGCCTTCGTCGACCGCTCCCATGTAGAGACCAGCGAAAACCTCGAAAAGCTGCAAGGCTACGGCGGATTGACTGGCGGCGCGGCCGCCCCCGACCGCATGGCCCATCTGCTCGACGGCGTCGTGATTGCCGGACCGTTCAACCCCACAGGCGTGTCGATGACTCCCAGCCGTGCCCTGATCTTTGTCTGCGATCCGAAAAAAGTCCCCGAGCCGGCCTGCGCCAGACAAATCGCGGAAAACCTGGCGCGACGGGCATTCCGTCGGCCGGTCACGACGGAGGATTTGAACCGGCTCATGCCATTTTACGACGAGGAACGACGCGGAGCGCAAGCCCGACAGGGCGCAGCCTCAAATAATGACCGCGGGACCTTCGACCAGGGAATCGAGCAGATCGTAGCCGCGGTGCTGGTCAGCCCCCAGTTTCTGTATCGCAGCATTCGCGGACCCAACAAGGGCTCCGCGCCCGATAGCGAGTTCGCTCTCACCGATCTGGAACTCGCTTCACGGCTTTCCTTCTTCCTGTGGAACACCGGCCCGGACGAGGAGCTATTGACGCTCGCCTCGGCCAATGGGTTGACCCGTCCGGGCATTCGCGAAGCGCAAGGGCGACAGCCCGCAGCCTCAATTTTAGAAAAGCAGGTGAGACGCATGCTTGCCGATCCCCGGGCCTCCAGCCTGGTCACCAGTTTCGCCATGAAGTGGCTGAATCTCACCACTCTGGATCAAGTCGCCCCCGACCCGAAGCTGTTCCCTGCCTTCGACGAGCAACTGCGGCGCGATTTTTCGACGGAAGCGGAAGCCTTCATCGGCAGCATCTTCTCGGAGGACCGCAGCGTTGTGGAACTGTTGACGGCCGACCACACGTTCGTAAACGAACGGCTGGCGCGCCACTACGGCATTCCCGGCGTTGTCGGACCGCAATTCCGCAGGGTCACGCTGACGGACCAACAACGATTCGGCTTGCTGGGCAAGGGCGCGGTATTACTCCGTACTTCGTATGGCGACCGCACGTCTCCGGTATTGCGTGGAGCGTGGGTGCTCGACAAGCTGATGGGCACTCCGCCGACGCCTCCCCCGCCCGATACCGCAACCGACCTCTCACAAAAAGCCGGCGAGCAGCCCAAGACGGTCCGGGCGCGCCTCGAGCAGCATCGCGACAAAGCGAGTTGCCGGATGTGCCACGGCGTGATCGATCCGACCGGGCTGGCTTTGGAGAATTTCGACGCGATCGGGCAATGGCGGACAATGGATAGCCAGGCCAACGCTCCGATCGATGCCAGCACGGTCCTGCCGACCGGAGTCGCGATCAACGGTGTCGCGGAACTGCGGGCGCAGCTGGTCGCGCGTCCGGAAGTGTTCGCGCGGACCGTGACGGAGAGATTGCTGATGTATGCGGTCAACCGACAGCTGGAATATTTCGATATGCCTCAAGTTCGCGCCATCGTTCGGGCAGCCGCGAAAGACAACTACAAGCTGTCTGCGATCATATTGGGAATCGTCAATAGCGAGGCATTCCGGAGGCAAGGTGCAGAAGTTGTCACGAAGTAGTGTTGTTCTTAATTACCGTACCGTACGGTATCCGTGGGCTAACTCCTCTCCTCACAGATACGAGGTGGTCGAGATGCCGCAACATTTCAGAATGCATCCAAGGAGATAAACATGTTCCTCACGAGGAAGCATCTTTCCCGCAGAGCAGTACTCAAGGCCGCCGGAGTCACGTTGGGGCTGCCGTTTCTTGATGCGATGGTGCCTGCGGGAACGGCTCTTGCCCAAACCGCGGCGGTTCCCAAGCTGCGGACGGGCTTCTTCTATATTCCTCACGGCGCCATTATGGGGAACACGTCGCATGGCCCGGCATTGGATAAGTGGACGCCGTCGGGCGCCGGCGCCGATTTCAAGCTCAGTCCGATCCTGGCAGCGCTGGAGCCGTACAAGAAGTATGTTTCGTCTTTCGGGGGACTCGAGAATGCCGCCACGGCGGGTTCGGTTCATTCGTTTACTCCCGCCACATGGCTCAGCGCCACTCGTCCGGATACCGGCGCTCCACGCGCGCATATGGCCACGACTCTCGACCAGGTGATCGCGAAAATCATCGGCCAGGAGACGCCCCTGCCATCGCTCGAAGTCGCCTCCGAAACCACCATGCAGTCTGCGGCGGGTAGCGGCGGATACTATTCCACGCTGTCTTTCCGCGACGCGGAATCGCCCTTGCCGATGGAGCCGAATCCGCGAAAGGTCTTTCTGCAGTTGTTTGGCGAGGGCGACACGCCGCAGGAGCGCGCGGCCATCAGCAAACGCACGAACAGCTTGCTGGATCTGATCATGGACGGCACAAAGAGCCTGAAAGCCGACCTCGGCAGCAGGGACAAGGCCGTTCTCGACGGATATCTCGAAAGCGTTCGCGAGATCGAGCGGCGTACGCAGAAGGCGGGGGCAAAAGATCTGTCCGCACTCAAAATTCCCGAAGCTCCGGTGGGAGAACTGGACTCCTTCCCCGAACAGGTGAAGTTGATGTTCGACTTGATCGCCCTCGCTTATCAGGCGGACCTGACGCGTGTGGCTTCCTACATCATGGTGGCGGAAGGCACCATCCGGACTTACAACCACATCGGTGTTCCGGATTCCTTCCATCCCGTGTCGCACCACGCCAACGATCTGGAGAGAATCAACAAGCTGGTCAAAATCCAAACCTGGCACCTTGAGCAGTTCGCGGAATTCGTCAAGAAGATGGCGGAAACACCTGACGGCCAGGGAACGCTGCTCGATCACTCGATCTTCCTGTACGGATCGAACATGAGCAACAGCGATCGGCATGACAACTACCCGGAGCCGAACATATTGGTCGGTGGCGGCAACGGCAAGATGAAACTCGGCGGCCAGCATATCGTGCTGCCGGGGCGCACCCCGATCGCGAATCTCCACCTGACGCTGCTTCAGAAGGTCGGGGTGGAGCGCGACAAGTTCGGCGACAGCACCGGCACGATCGCGGGGGTTTAGGAGGGGCATTGCACAAACGGTACTCGTGGCGACCCCCTGCCGCTTCGCGGCTCTCCCCCTGTATCAGGGGGAGAGTTTTTAAACTGTCCAACTGTCCCCCTTACAAAGGGGGGACAGGCCGGCGAAGCCGGTCAGGGGGTCAGGCACGAGCCATGTTAAGAAGGGAAGAGACAAAGTGAATCGCAGGGAAGTCTTGAAGGGCGCCGTTGGGGTGTTCACGATGTGGACATCCTCCCGCGTTCTCAACGCGCAACAGGCACCTGGCGGCGTCCACCGTTTGACGGACAAGATGGCGGTGCTGGATGGCGGCGGAAGCAATGTGCTGGCTTGTTCCACCGCTGAAGGACTGGTGCTGGTCGACGGCGGCGCTCCGAAGTCCGGCGGCCAGGTGATGGCGGCGCTGAACGCTCTGGCCCCGGGCGCCAAAGTGCAAACGCTCTTCAATACGCATTATCACAGCGATCAGACCGGCAACAATGAGGTGTTCTCGGCGGCGGGAGCGAAAATCATCGCGCACAAGCACACCCTGGAGTGGATGTCGTCCGACCACTGGGTCGCCGCCGAAGAGCGCTATGAAACAGCCCGTCCGAAAGCTGCGCGTCCCAGCGAGACGTTTCTGACCAACGGTTCCCTGAAAACGGGCGGCGAGCAGATCGACTACGGCTATCTGACTCTGGCCCACACGAACGGCGACATTTACGTCTTCTTCAGGAATTCGAATGTTCTTGCGGTGGGCGACGTCGCCTCGCCACTGCGCGATCCGGCGCTCGATTATTACACCGGAGCGTGGATCGGAGGCCGCGTGGATGCGATGGATATTGTCCTGAAGCTCGCCGCAAATGAACAAACGCGAATCGTGCCCGCCTACGGGCCCGTTATGTCGAAAGCGGAATTCAAGGCGGAGCGGGACATGATGGAAGAGGTTCGGGACCGCCTGTTCAAACAGGTTCGGGAAGGCGACGGTCCCAAGGACATGCTGGACGAAGGCGTTCTGAAAGGCCTCGCGCGAACCTGGCAAGATCCGTCCAAGTTCCTGTATGACGCGGCCAAGGGTTGCTGGGCGCACCATGACAAACTGGGCCCCAATGTGGTTTAGGTATGCAAAAAGGGAAGCAACCACAAGAAGCAAGAAAGGCGCAAGAAGAGCCGCGCCTTTCTTGCGCCTTTTGTGCTTTTTGTGGTTCCTTCCGCTTTTCTTAGGAGATCCAACGTGAAGGGTTTCATTCTCGCCGTTTTCTGTATGACTGCTGTCGTCGGACCGGCCTTAGGCGCGCCGCCTGAAACGACGTCCCTCGCAGGTCTCATTCAAGCCGGAAACCGCAAGACGGCGCTCGATCGGATTCGCACCGGCGGAGCGGATGTGAACGAAGCGCAACCGGACGGCACCCGCCCGATCCACTGGGCGGTCTACCGGGTGGACTATGAGGTGCTCGACGCGCTGATCGCGAAGAAGGCGAAAGTGGATGTCACCAATGAGTTCGGGTCCACACCGCTCGCCGAGGCTGTCAAGCTGGCCGATGCCCGGATGGTGAAGACGCTGCTGGGTGCCGGAGCGCCCGTTGAGGGCGCGAATCAGGACGGCGAGACTGCCTTAATGCTGGCGATTAAAACGGCGGAACTGCCCATCGTCGAAATGCTGGTCAAAGCCGGCGCCAATGTGAACACGGTTGAGAAGTTTCAAAACCAAACGCCTTTGATGTGGGCTGCCGCCGCTCCAAAAAATGCGGCCGAGATGGTAAAGCTGCTCCTTTCCAAAGGCGCCGACGTCAAGCCTCGCGCGCTCTATACCGACTGGCCGAACCAGATTTCCTCGGAGCCCCGCGCTCAGTATCGTCCCGTCGGGGGACTGACCGCGCTGTTGTATGCCGCCCGCAACGGCTGCTATGACTGCGTCGAGTCGCTGCTCGGGGCCGGTGCCGACGTCAATGTGCCGTCGCCGGAAGGCGTCACTCCGCTGATGGTCGCCTTAGATAACGATCATAATGATGTCGCCAGACTGTTGCTGGATCGTGGAGCGAATCCAACTATCTCGGATTGGTGGGGACGCACGGCCCTCTACATCACTATCGATAGAAAGGAATCTGCCGGCGGCGGGCGAGGTGGAGCGGGAGGCCGCGGAGGTGGTGTCCGCGGAGGTGCTGGTGGAGGTGGTGGCCGTGGGTCTGCCGCAGCTTCTCGCGGCTCGGGTCCGGCTGTTTCCGGCCGCGAAGCGCAAGCGCGACAGCGCGAAGCCTCAAGTGGCGAAGCGCAAGCGCGACAGCGCGAAGCCTCAAATATGGACATCGTCAACACGCTGTTGGCCGCGGATGTCGATCCCAATCCGGAGCTCAATATGCATCGCCCCAGCCGGGGCGGCAATAGCGGACGCTTTGCGGAAGAACAATTGAACACGGGATGCACGCCTTTGTTTCGCGCAACCCAGGCCGGCGACATGGAAGTCATTCGAGCTCTTCTGGCCAGGGGCGCCAACCCCAACATCAATGCCATGGGCTTCACGCCGTTCCTGCTGGCGGCCGGCGTTGATCCGGGTGGCCGCGGAGGCGGCGGTGCGCCGAACACCACGCTTCTGGACCTGATGATCCAACACGGCGCCGATGTGAATGCTCAGGTCACCGGCACGAGGACCTATTCCATGCGGATCTCCTACCATCCTCCTCCGGACAAAGAAGGTGCGTCGGCTCTCCACGAGGCGGTGCAGGCGGGCCGGACGGACCTGGTTCGTTACCTTCTGGAGAAGGGAGCCAGTCCCGAGCTCGTCGATGCCAACGGCAAGAAGCCGATCGATCTGGTTGCCGCCGGCGGCAATGGCGGCAATGGCGGAGGCCGAGGCCGAGGCGGAGCTCCGCCGCCTGATGCTGCAGGGGGCAACAGTGCCGCGCGCGGAGCCGGAGGTCGTGGAGGCGCTGGGGGTGGAGGCGTCAACCCGGCGGCTGCAGCCGAGATTCGAGCGATGCTGCAAACCGCGGCGTCGAAGAAGTAATTTGCTAACGATCATGATCCAGCCGGATTGCCCTCGCCTCATAGTTGCCGCGATATGCCCGCGATAAGTATCCTGCTTTCTATCACTTAATAAACTTCCGTTCCGCTGTGAAGATCTCCGGCCGTTTAGCCGATAAAACGCTCGCGGGGAGGCATATGCGGATCGCCTGGCGAAATCTGGCGCACGACAAAGTTCGATTCATTGTCACGATCATCGGGGTCGCTTTTTCAGTCTTCCTGACCATCTTTCAGGGCAGCCTGCTGGCGGGGTTTATTCGGGCTGCATCCAAGAACATCGATGCGACGGACGGGGATATCTGGCTGACCGCTCGCGGTTTGAATTGCTTTGAATTTGCCACTTCCTTGCCATCGCGATACGTGGAGATCTCGCGCGGCATCCCGGGAGTACATGAAGCGCGCCGGATCGTGGCCGGTTATGCGAATTGGCGGAAGCCGTCGGGTTCATCCCAGCTCGTATTTCTGATCGGTGCCGATGCGGGCATCGGACATGATTTCCCGCTGCCGCTCCTCCATAGTGCCCGGCCGGCAATTTCTCCGGAAACGGTGACGATCGACGCCACCGACGCGAAACTGCTGGAAGTGTCGTCATTACCGGCGGACCTGGAGATCAATAACCTGAGGGCTACCGTGGCCAAGGCGGCCGACGGATTCGGATCATTTTTTGGCGCGCCCTACGTTTATACCGGTTACGCCGACGCTGCGAGGTACCTGCAAGTGCCCCCCGAGAACGTTTCGTTCATCGTGCTGCGAATATCGCCCCGGAATTCTCCTTCTGTGGTGAAGCGTGAACTGCAACGGCGCCTGCCCGACATCGATGTCTGGACCCGGGAGGAATTCTCGGCCCATTCACAGACATTCTGGGTTCTGCAGACCGGCGCCGGCGGAGCGATTCTGGTCGCGGCGATACTGGGCTTCGTGGTGGGTTTTGTCGTCGTGTCGCAGAACATGTACGCCATGACGATGGAGAAGCTCGAGGAGTTTGCCACCTTGAAAGCGCTCGGCGCCTCGCCCTGGTATGTCCGCCGTATCGTGCTGCAGCAGGCGCTCATCAGCGGCTTCGCAGGATCGTTGATCGGCGTCTTGCTGACGCTTCCGGGCGTAGCTGCAACGCAAAGAACGATTTCATGGATCTATATGCCATGGTGGCTGCCATATGCCATGGGTTCGACGGGCCTGCTCATGTCTGCGCTCGCCTCGCTGGCCGCGCTCCGAAGAGCTTTGTCGATAGATCCTGCGCGGGTGTTCCGTGCTTAACTCGATCCAGGTGGAAAACGTCACGGTCGGATACATGGCCGGCCGCAGCCGTCAGGTTGCGCTCGACGATATCTCGCTTGTTCTCCATCCCAACGAATTTACTTTGATCATGGGACCTTCCGGCAGCGGCAAAACGACATTGCTTTCTATTCTGGGATGCCTGCTGACGCCGGATGCCGGCCGGGTCACAATGCTCGGTCAGGATGTCGGAAGTCTCCGTGACAAGCAAAAGACCAGGTTCCGGCGCAATCACGTAGGGTTCATTTTTCAGGCGTTCCGGCTCCTTAGTTCTTTGACGGCATTGGAAAATGTGCTCGTCGCGATGGATATTCAGGGTGTCCGCGGTCACCATGCGCGTGAGCTGGCTTTGGAAGGGCTTGCAGCCGTCGGATTATCCGGGAAGAAACACCTGAGGCCCGACCAATTGAGTGGAGGCGAAAAACAGCGAGTTGCGATCGCGAGGGCAATTGCGGCGGATGTCCCGATCATCCTGGCGGATGAGCCCACAGCTTCCCTCGATGCCGCTTCGGGAAAACAGGTCATCGAACTGCTTGCGGCTCTGGCGCAGAAGCCGAACCGGTTTGTTGTGATGGTCAGTCACGATTATCGCTGGAAACATTACGCCGGCCGCATCGTTACCCTCGAAGACGGCAACCTCGCCGCAGATGAAAGGATCACCAGTGAGAGTGTCAATTAGAGAGGCGGCAATCGCCGTCATCGCAGGGATCCTTCTATCGGCGGCCGGTGCGTTCTGGATGCTGAAAACCCAGCGGGTCATAGCGTTTACACCGGCACCAACGTCGACACCCGCGGTCTATCACGACAAAACCGATCCCGACAAACCGGTTTATCGCGACCAGGCCGTGAATCACGGCGACGCGATCTTCGCAGCGCAAGGCCGCATCGAAGGATTGCACGAAGCGGTTCAGGTCGGATCTGCTGTCACCGGTGTGCTGGACCAAATGCTATATCACGAGGGTGACTTCGTCGAAAAAGGACGAGTCCTCGCTCACATCGATTGCCGGCCTACGGAATCCGAGCGAATGGTGGCTCGCGCCGAACTGGACGCGACCGCGGCCGGCCACCAACGTCTCTTACGCGGGAGCCGGACGGAAGAGCGGTTGGAGGCTGAGGCGAATACGGCTGCGGCCGCGGACACGATGGAGCGCGCGAAGCAGCATTTCGAGAGACTCGACTCCTTATTGAAAAAAACCTCGGAGACGCCGGAGAACCGCGATCAGGCGTTACGCGATTTTCAGGTTGCGGTCGAGCAGCACAAAGCTGCGGCACAGCGCGAGCATCTCGTCAAGGCCGGCCCACTGCCGGAAGAAATTGCCAAGTCCGAGGCGCAGGTACGCGCTGCGCAGAGCCACCTGGATCAACTGGAACGGCAACTGGATCTTTGCGTGGTCAGAGCTCCGGTTTCCGGCACCGTGCTCCGCGTCTTCAAGCATGTCGGTGAGGCCTACAGTACCGTCTTCCCGGAACCGATCCTGAGCCTCGACGACACTTCCGGCTTTCGAGTTCGCGCCGAAGTGGACGAGCGTGACATCAATCGCGTTTTCGCCGGGCAGAAAGCGGAAATCACCGCCGATGCTTTCGACGGCAAATCGGTCGCCGGCCGCGTTGAAGTGATTGGAGCAGAAATGGGAAGGAAGAAGGCGCGAAGCGCCGATCCCGCGGAAAGAAGCGACCGCGACATTCTGGAAGTCCTCATCACCTTGGACGGCACGGACCTGAAGCTCGTTCCCGAGTTGCGCGTCACCGTCCAGTTCTTCCCAAAACCGTAGCGCATTGGCGGCATAGAGTGCCGTCCAACCAACCACCTGACGCGAACGCTAGAAATTTCAGCGTTCTCTCTTTCGCAGCCACGTGGCGATATTCGCAACCGTATCCTCATAGAAGACCCGGTAGAGTTCATTTGAGACGTATCCGATGTGTGGTGTCGTAATCACATTGTCCAACTGCCGTAACGCGTGATCTCGGGGGAGTGGCTCGATATCAAAAACGTCGATAGCTGCGCCCGCGATGTGACGGTTGCCGAGCGCCTCGACGAGGGCCGCCTCGTCAACGATCGGACCTCTTGAGGTGTTCACGAGCCGGGATGATGGTTTCATCAGGCCAAGTTCGGACCTTCCCACCAGACCTTTCGTTCGACGGCTGAGGACCAGATGGATCGTTAGAATATCGGCTTCCCGAAAGAGTTCCTGCCTGGAAACCCAGCGCGCGCCGCGCTGCTGCGCTTTTTCCGCGTCAAGGTTCTCGCTCCATGCGATGACGTCCATTCCGAAGGCTTGTGCAATATGCGCAACCTCAGACCCGATATTGCCGAGGCCAAGAATTCCCAGGACCTTGCCTCGAATTCCATCTCCAACGGTTCGCTGCCAGCCGCCCGAACGGACGGACGCCGTCTCAGTGATGAGATTCCGTGCGCTTGCAAGAATGAGGGCCCAGGTCAACTCTACTGTTGAGCTCGAGTCGTATCTCGTGTGCATCACATCGATCTTGTAATCTGCCGCCGCGGCGAGATCGATCGATGCATTTCGTGGACCCGTTGAGGCGATCAACTTCAGCCGTGGCAGATGTGCGAGGATATCGCGAGGCAGTGGCGTCCGCTCGCGCATGACGCAAACTACATCGAAAGGTGCAAGCCGGTTGATGACTTCGTTGAAATCCGCGAGATGATCGCTGAAAACCGTCAGCGTTGCACGATCTGCGAGCGATGACCAGTCGGCCAGTTTGAGCGCAACATTCTGGTAGTCATCGAGGATAGCAATCTGGAGCATATCCATATCAGCTTCAAGTTGGATCAGGTTACCCCTTAACCGACAGCCCGGCGCAAGAGATTTTCAACTTTGAGCTCCAGATTCCTCGCAACGGCAAGACCTATTGAACCGTGGTCTGGTTCAGCCACTGTATGCGTTGAACCGTAGTGGTGACGTTTGTGGCCTGCGCGCCACCCTGGGTAACCGTGGTGCTTGGAAACCAGGGCGGTGCAAACCCCGGCCTGTTCGTATAGCGTCTGTCGAAATAGACATTCTCGACCGCCATGCATGCGCCGTAAATCGAATTCTGAACCTGGCCGCCCACGTTATTGAAGGTATTTACGCAAGCCCCGGTGTTGAGAAAGCCGCCTGTTCCGCCGTTGGAAATTGTCGCGATGCTGCCGTCCACCTGGATGTTTGACCAGTCAGTCGAGACGTGGGTATTGAAGTTTCCGGTCAGTGTGAAGATTCCCAGAACCTGATTCCTGTCATTACCGGGAATCAAGGTATCGACGGGCGAGCCGGCGCAACAGGCAGGATTGGTGCCCGGAATAATTTGATTCTGGGTTGTCGTCACCGGCTCCGTCTTGTAAAGCACATCACCGGTCGCCGTGATGTCGTTCTTCGCAGTGATCGTGAGCTGCGTTCCATCTTGAATGGCGCCCTGGCCGGGGCCCGGACCGCTCAGGCTCGTAATGGCGCCATTAACGTAAAGCATGGTCCCAGGCATGTTGGTGATCATATTCATCGGAACCGAGCAAATATTGGTAGTCGTGGATCCGGATACTGCGGTAGTCGTGCCGACCGTAC
>DASXLG010000095.1 GCA_036496425.1 Terriglobia bacterium
GCGTCTTGGCCTTGCGTACCGGATCACCAACGGGATGGTCATGAGATTGGGCTACGGCATCACCTACAACGGCTCCGCGTATGCCGGAATCGCCGGGCTGATGTCGAATCAACCGCCGTTCTCAATCGCCGAAAAATGGACATATGCGCCTGTGGCCGATCTTGCAAATAGTTTGCTGCCCATTACCCTGCGCAACGGTTTCGCCACCCCGATCGGTGCGAGCAACACCTATGGCATCGATCCCAATTACCGCCTGGGATACGCTCAGCAGTGGGATTTCTCAGTCCAGCAGGAGGTTCGGCCGCTAAAGTTGCAGGTCCTGATGGACTATACCGGAACCAAGGGCACACACCTGGATCTCGTCGAAACACCGAATCTTGCGCCGACGGGCGCGCTCCGGATCGCGAACGTGCAAGACTTCCGGTGGGAGACATTCGGAGCCGACTCAATACTCCACTCCGGCCTTGTGCGGGTGAATCGGCGGCTGACCAACGGCATCTCCTTTGGCGTCACGTATCAGTTCTCGAAATCGATCGATGACGCTTCGACACTCTCAGGCGGCGGTGGTGGCGGCATCCCCATTCAAAATCTGTTCAACCGCCGGGCCGACCGCGGACTATCGACCATCGACCAGCCACATCGGCTGAACGTACAGTACAACTACGAACTGCCGTTCGGAACCAACAAGCATTTCTTTTCCGAACCGTCGCTATATAAAGCGGCGTTGGGAGACTGGCAGTTGAACGGGACATGGGTATACAACTCGGGCACGCCTCTCACGGTTTCTGCCCCCTCGTCCTGCTACACAAACCTGACGGGTGTGACGAACGGCACTCTTCGAGCCAACGCGACAGGGCTATCTACCGGTATATCGGACAAGTCTGTAGCCGAGTGGTTCAATACCTCCGCCTTCACGTGCCCGGCAGCCGGACAATACGGAAATGCGGGCAAGGACACGCTGCGAAATCCCGGCGTGATTTCGATGGCAGCGACCCTGAACAAAACTTTTGTCTTTGCCGACGGGCGATCGTTGAATGTGCGTATTCAGGCCAATAACCCCTTGAATATGGTGCAGTACAACCGGTTCAACACGACTTTGAACTCGCCCACGTTCGGAAGAGTGACCAATACGGCGCAGATGAGAACAGCTCAAATTGTTGCGCGATTTAATTTCTGAGAGGAAACAGCCGTGAATAGCGACATGAAGAAGTTCCTGTTGTTTGTCTTCCTGATTGGCCTGATGCCGTTCAATATGGCGTCGCAAACAGCACCTCCGCCGGCACAGGCGCAGGCACCTGCAAATAACAATGAGGTCCAGAAGGGAAACGGCGAAGGCAATTTCACGCTGAAAACCTCCACCGAGGTCATCCTGGTCAATGTGATCGTCAGGGACAAGGACGATAAGTTCGTCAAAGACCTGAAGACATCCGATTTCACCATTCTCGAGGACGGAAAGAAACAGGACATCATCTCGATCGATGCGGAAGACACGGATGCTGTCGCCGTCACGGCGGAAACGCCGAAAACGGAACTGCTGACCAACCTGAACACCGCAAACGCAGCAAAGGCAAAGACTACCGCCCCCGCGGCGGCGGAGCCGTTGACCGAAAACGATCTCAAGGACCGGCGGTTGATCGTCCTGTTCTTCGATTTGAGCTCGCTGCAGCCCGAAGAAGTCGAACGCGCCGGCAAATCGGGGCTGGACTACGTCAACAAGCAGATGGCTCCGGCCGACCTCGTATCCGTGGTCACCTTTTCCAATGCACTGAACGTGGATCTCGACTTCACGAGCGACAAAGAAGCCCTGCAGACCACGCTCGCAGGTTTGAGCACGGGCAGCAACGAAGGATTGGCGAATGGCGATGCCGCCGACAGTTCGGACACATCCACCGATTCCGCGGCTGGATTCACTCCGGACGAAACCGAATATAACGTATTCAATACCGACAAGCGGCTTCAGGCGCTCGTCGATCTCGCCAACGACCTGGCGCTCGTTCAGCAGAAAAAGTCCGTCCTTTATTTCAGCGGCGGAATCCAGCGCACCGGCATCGAGAACCAGACCCAGTTGCGCGCCGCAGTAGCGGCAGCGAAACATGCGAATACGGCTTTCTACACAGTCGACGTCCGCGGTCTCGAAGCCATGGCTCCGGGCGGCTCGGCCAATGGCGGCGGCGGACGCGGCGGCGGACGCGGCGGAAGCGGAAGCGGCGCCTATTCCGGCGCAGCAGTACAGAACCAGTACAATTCGAATTTTGCAACCCAGGAAACACTGGCCACGCTTGCGAACGATACGGGCGGCAAAGCGTTTCTCGACAACAACGATTTCGCGCCGGCCTTTACCAAGGTGCATGACGATACGTCGTTCTATTACCTGCTCGGCTATGCCAGCACGAATCCGGCGCAGGACGGCAAATACCGGCGAATTCAGGTGCGTGTCAACCGGGCTGACCTCCGGAACGCGAAGCTCGAATTTCGTAACGGCTACTATGCGCAATCGGACTTCCAGCATTCGACCAAGGAAACCCGCGAAGCGCAGCTCCAGGAGCAATTGCTCTCGGATGTCCCGAGCAGTGACTTCCCGGTCTATATCTCGACCGGTTACT
>DASXLG010000096.1 GCA_036496425.1 Terriglobia bacterium
GCCCTGACGTCTTCCAGCCGGTCGAATCGAACTCTGCGCTTGCCGGCCCGGACGAAGTAGCCGAGCGCGAAGACTGAAACGGCGAGCGGGATCACGCAGAAGCCGGTCCAGCCGCCCGCGTTGAATGCAACAGGACCGAGGTACGAGCCCAGCGCGCCGCCGGTAAAGAACGCCACCATATAGAAGGTGTTGATACGGCTGCGGGCAGCCGGATCAAGGCTGTAGATGCGCGACTGGTTCGCGACGTGGCCGGATTGCACGCCGACATCGATCAGAGCGATACCGGCAATCAGGCCCGGCAGCATGCGGCCGAACAGCAACAGAACGGTATAGCCGGCAAGCGTCGCCACGATCCCGATAAGGATCGACCGCTCGGGACCGCTGCGGTCCGAAACGCGTCCGACGATCGGCGCAGCCGCCGCGCTCGCGGCGCCGAGCAGCCCGAACAAACCGGCGGCCGTTGTTCCATAGTGATAAGGCGGCGTCCTCAACAAAAATACCAGCGTGGTCCATAGAGCGCTGAAGGTCAGGAAAAGAAGACACGCGAGCACAGCCGCCTCTCGCAACATGGCGTGCTCCCGCGCCAGGCTCCAGACCGATCGCATCAATTCGGTCCACTTCAGCGAGACTTCAGGCTCGCTCTTCTCCAGCGATAGGCGAATGGTCGCGGCCAGCCCAAGCGTCAACGCCGATGCGAACCAGTAGACCGCCCGCCAGCCAAATTGCGCGCCGATGACGCCGCTGAATGTGCGCGCCAGCAGGACTCCGACCAGCAGACCGCTGAGCACCGTTCCGACCACCCGGCCACGCTCCTTCGGCGGCGCCAGATGCGCCGCGAGCGGCACGATGACATGAACCGTGGCCGCCCCGGCTCCGACGCAGAAACACGCCAGACTCAATGAAACGACATTGCCAGCCGATGCCACGAAAGCGAGCGCGATCGATTCGGCGATCAGCAGCGTTGAAATCAACGAACGCCGTTCATACCTGTCGCCCAGAGGCACGAAAAACAGCATCCCGAGGCCTGTGCCGATCTGCGCAAGCATGGCAACAATTCCGATCTTCCCCATCGACAACCCGAAATCGCGCGCGATGTCGGCCAGAAGCGGCTGCACATAATAGATGTTGGCGACCACGCATCCTGTGCTCAATGCGAGCAGCCACACGATACGGCGTTCAGAACGTCGAGGAAACATATCGGATATTCGAGTGAGCGGGTGGAAAGAGTGGGACCAACAGGGCTCGAACCTGTGACCTCTTGCGTGTGAAGCAAGCGCTCTTCCAACTGAGCTATGATCCCGCCGCAATTCAGTCATTGTGCGGGTCGATTGGCAGCGCTGTCAATGCAACGTTAAATAACGTAAAACCGCGGCCCGGCCACCGCGAATGCGCTTCCCTCCGGTCTAACAGAAGAGTTCGGGATTTTAGAAGGAGGTGCAGCATGATTCGGAAGTTCAATATCATTCTGGTGGCGTTAGCGGTCGTTCTGGCGGCAGGTACGGTACGGGCCAACATAGATCTCGGTCAGCGGATCCATCACGAAATCGCGATGCTGCCCTATAGCAGCATCTTTGACTGGGTCGAGGCGGATCTTCAGGCCAACGGAACGGTGGTGCTTCTGGGAGCCGTTACAAGACCCTCGATCAAACAGGATGCAGAATATCGCGTGCGTCATCTGGAAGGCGTGACGAACCTGAAAAACCAGATCGAGATTCTGCCGCTGTCGAGGCTTGACGATCAGATCCGTGCCGGCGTCTACCGGTCGCTGTTCAACCGGAACTCAACATTATCCGGCTACGCGCTCGGCGCGAATCCGTCGATCCACATCATCGTGGATAACGGCGCCGTCACGCTGAAAGGCTTCGTCTCGAGTGCGATGGACAAACAGCTTGCCGGCGCCGCCGCGAACGCAGTCTTCGGCGTGATGAAGCTCGAAAACGATCTGCAGGTCGAATCCCACTCCTAATCTCGCTGTTCAACAAAGAGATTAGCCACAAAAGGCACAAAAGGAAACAAACTGGGGACAGTCCCAGTTTGTTTCCTTTTGTGCCTTTTGTGGCTAATCTATCTCCGCCGCCGTGCTAGGATGCTGACTTATCGCAACCGCCCAATCTGAAACCGATGCAATTGCCAGCAGTGTCCGATAAATTGCTTCTGCCGCTCAACTTTCGCAGCTTATGACGGAAAATAACGGTCACATGCTGGCCGCTGTGCTTTATGGCCGCGAATTGTTAAAGGTCGAGCAGGTCGCCATTCCCGTCCCCGGCGAAAGTGATGTACTGGTACGCGTCCAGGCAGCCCTCACTTGCGGCACGGATCTGAAGGTATGGCGTCAGGGCTATCACGCACGGATGATCGTGCCTCCGGCGATATTCGGTCACGAACTCGCTGGGATCGTTGCCGAGTCGGGTGAAGCGGTAAGGGACCGCTTCCCTGTCGGAATGCGAGTCGTGGCCGCAAATTCCGCTCCCTGCAATGAATGCTTCTTCTGCCGCAAAGGCAGTCCGAATCTGTGCGAGGACCTGGTTTTCATCAACGGCGCATATGCCGAATATGCCCTGATCCCGTCGCGAATCCTGCGCGAGAACCTGATCGAGATCCCCCCGCATCTCTCGTTCGTCGATGCGGCGCTGGTCGAACCGCTGGCCTGCGTGCTGCGAGGAATCCATGAGACCGGAATCCAGCCGGGCGATACGGTCGCGGTCATCGGCTGTGGCCCGATCGGATTGAAATTCGTCAGGATACTGTCCCGGCGCGGCGTGAGGGTGATCGCCATCGGAAAACGCAGCAGCCAGATTAAAGTGGCCGAGCGGCTGGGAGCTGCCGCTACGATCGATGTGTCGCAGACGGGCGATCCCGTCGGCGCTGTGCGTCAGCTGACATACCGGCAACTCGGAGCAGATGCCGTCATCGAAGCCGTGGGTTCGCAGGCGACCTGGCAATGGGCCGTGCAGATGGCGCGATGCGGCGGGGCTGTGAACCTGTTCGGAGGTTGTCCGCATGAAACACGCGTGGAATTTGAGTCATCCGTCCTGCACTATTCCGAAATCACGATAAAATCGAGCTTCCATCACACGCCGAGGTTTATCCGGGAAGCTCTGGATACCGTTGCGCGAGGCGAAGTCGCCGCGTCCGATTTCGTTACAGGTGAAGTTACACTGAACGAGCTGCCGGACCTGTTCCACCACATGAAAAACCGGAACGGCCAGCTCAAAGTTGCCGTCAAACCGTGAACATCATGATTCGTTGGTGAAATGCACGTGGCTCACGACATCGTCATTTCCGGTGGAGGTATCGCAGGCACAACAGCCGCGGCGGCGCTGGCGCAGCTCAATTACCGTGTCCTGGTGGTCGAGCCCGGCCTCGATCATGCCCGCCGCCTTGCGGGCGAACTGATCCATCCGCCCGGAGTTGCCGCTCTGCGCGAGCTCGGCTTGCTCACGCCCTTGCAGGAAGCCGGCGCGATTCCGGTATCGGGCTTTGCCGTCTTTGTCGGCGACGCGGATATTCTCCGCTACGATGAAGTCGCGGGACTGGGAGAATCGGGGCTAGCGATCGAACACGGCACGATGGCCCGCGCCCTGCTGGCTGCCGTCGAAAAACTGCCCACCGTAACCGTGTGGAGGGGCGCACGCATCACCGGTCTGGACCTGGCCGGTCCTGACTCTGCGAATGTCACTGTCAATCGCGACGGGCGCGACTGTCAGCTCCGCACTCCCCTGGTCGTTGCCGCAGACGGACGGAATTCACATGTGCGCCAGTTCGCCGGCATTCCCTGCAAACAGATTCACATTTCCAACATGACCGGTTTCCTCATCGAAAAGGCCTGCCTGCCCCATCCGGGATTCGGGCATGTTTTTGCCAATGGCCCGACACCCGCGCTCGCCTATGCCATTTCACTTGATCAAACCAGGATCATGTTTGACGGGCCCGCGACGCCAGACGGCACGACCGCGTGCCTAAAGGCTCTTCCGGAACCGCTGCGGAGCTCCGTCGGATCCGCCATGGAAACTCAGGCCCCTCTGGTGGCCGCAAATTACTGGATTGCGCCGGCCGCAGTCGTGAAAGGCCCCCTCGTCTGTGTCGGAGACGCCGGCGGCTGCTGTCATCCGGTTACAGCAACGGGATTGAGCGCCTGCGCGCGGGATGCCGTCCGCCTCAAGCAGTCCATCCAGGAGACCGGCGGCGATATTCCCAGAGCATTGCGCCGTTACACCGCGCTTCGCGAAGGACCACAGCGCGCAAGAATGGCCGGTGCCCAGGTTCTTTACGAGGTCTTGAAAGGCGGCACACCGGAAATGTTTCTGCTGCGCCGCGGCTTGCTGCGCTACTGGAAGCAGAGCCTGCGCGGCCGCGCGGCGACGATGGCCCTTCTTTCCACCCATGACGAGCGGCCGTTCGCCGTTGTTCGGGAATACATGCAGGTCTGCCGCTATGCCCTGCCCGAGGTCGGCCGCGTCCCGAAAAGCAGCAGCGCCATGCTGGGATTGCCCGGAGCGATATTCAAAGTTTTGAAACGGGTCTCGTAGCCGCGGATGACGCCGCGTAGCGGGCAAGCGCCCAAACCGGGAAATAGCTTTTGTATAGACGGTAATCGAGCATCGCCGACCCGAAAAACACACCATTCACAGCCTGGCTCGGCCAGGAACCATCATCCTCCTGCCGCGCGGCAAGCCATGCGATGCCGCGCCGGACAGGTTCGGAGTCCCGCGGCATAACCTGCATCAAGGCAAGCAGCGACCAGCTTGTCATGACGACCTGGCTCACGGGATGCTCGACGTAACGATCGCTCAGGCAGCCGGAGTAGTGCTCGCCCCATCCGCCGTCCGGCTTTTGTTTCGACACCAGCCATTCCGCCGCCCGCACAAGCGTTGCATCATCGGCAGAGACGCCGGACGCGCGGAGTGCTTTCGTCACATGAAAAATCGCGTAGGTGAAATGGACTCCCCAGAAACCCGCATAAGACCCATCCGGCCGCTGGGAACGCCGCAGAAACGCGACGCCACGCTGGATCGCGTTATCGATACGAGGTTGCAGCACTCCGGGATAGGACTGCCGAAAGTCCGACAGAGCGCTGATCGACGAGGCCGTACATTCGATATACGACCTTTCGGTCATACACTGGCCATACATCTCCGATGGATTCACACGCTCCAGCCAGGACGAAGCGCGACGGCGCTCGTATGTCCCGAAGCCGCCGTCGGCATTCTGCCGATATAGAATGAATTCCGCGGCCTGGGCGAGACGATCATCAGGGATGCGTTCCTGTTCCGCAACCACCTCGTCCTCAAGGTGGTGCAGTGCGAGGACGGCGCAGAGCGCTTCAGCCGTGCAATCGCTGACGGGCCAGCGATGCGCTCCGTCGGAGAAGCACCAGCCACCGGCTGCCGGATCGCGTCCCTGCTCGCGATAATCTGTAATCTCGCTGGTGATCTGCGTATCACGGAGAAATGCATAACCCCGCCGCAACGTTTCGCCTGATCCCGCCGCAACGGCCGGCGACTCGGTGAGAGCCAGGATCGAAAACGCTGTATCCCAGGCGGTCGACCTCGCGCCCACATAACGAATTCCTTCGGTTGCATCTTCCCATTTCCACTTACTCACACCCTCGAGGCTGGGAACAAAGTCGGGGTGCTTTGCATCGCGCGACCAGATCGCAAGACAGTTCAGCAACCCATTGACAGGTGAGAGAGCCTGATATTGAGTCGATCGCTGTTCAGCTATGATTCGCTGGAAGCACAGATCCAACGCACGCCGGCGAATCGTTTTGGAATACACCC
>DASXLG010000097.1 GCA_036496425.1 Terriglobia bacterium
CCTCCAACGTCATCTTCTATCTCTCCCTGATGTTGATGGCGTTGTTCCTGACTTATCGCTCGATCGACTCGCTGCGGTGGAGGGGATGACGGCATGAGAGAACAACTGAAGAAAGCGGACATTCTCGGCCTTGCCATTGTCGCAGGCGCGCTGATCTCGTACTCGATACGATCGGTGTGGAGCGTTTATCAGACCGTCGCCGTCATTGCCGGCGCAATCTTGATTGCCGCGTCGCTTGCCGTGAAAACGGACGAAATCCGCAGCGGTTTCGGCCGGCGCTCGGCGCGCTTCGGCATCAACTCCGCGGCGTCCGTAATCTTCCTTATCGGAATTCTGGCGTTCGTGAATTACCTGGGCGCTCAGCACGTCAAACGGCTCGACACCACATCACAGAAGATCTACAGCCTGTCCGATGAGTCCGGCAAAGTCGCGCAACAGCTCAGCCAGGACGTCCACATCCGGGCGTTTTATCCCGGCGGAGCGGACCAGGCCACGAAAGAGTTGCTGGATCTCTTCAAAACGAAAAGCAACAAGATCTCCTATGAATTCATCAATCCCGACAAACAGCCGCAGCTTGCCCAGCAGTACCAGGTAACCCAGTACGGAGAGGTCCAGAACCCGATGACAGGTCAGAACCTGGTTTACGGAACGCTGATTCTGGAAATGGGCCCCAAGACCGAGCGGATCGAAAAACAAAACGAGGCGGTTCACGAAGAAGACATTACGAATGCGCTGTTGAAGCTGGTCAAAGGCGAGAAAAAGACGATGTATTTCACGCAGGGTCATGGCGAGAAAAGCCCGGATGATAAGGACAAGACCGGGTACGCGGACGCCAAAGCCGGCCTGGAAAAAGAAAATTATGTCGTCAAGACCCTCAATCTAGCCGAACAGCAAGGGAAGATACCGGATGACGCATCCGTCGTCATCATGGACGGTCCCAAAACAGAACCATTTCCCAGCGAGATGGATGCGATCGATGCTTATCTGAATAAGGGCGGCAGTGCATACATCATGGTGGATCCGTCACCAGCACCCGGGCTTACGGACTTCATGAAAAAGTGGTCGATCGATGTCGGCAACAATATTGTGCTGGACGCCAGCGGTCTGGGACGCCTGTTCGGGGCAGGACCGGAGATCCCGCTCGTCACGAAGTACAGCGACCATAAGATCACTTCGAGCATGAAGGGCGTCATGACGTTCTTTCCGTTCGCACGATCCGTCGCGCCCGCAATGAATCCGGCGCCGGGCCTGATGGTTGAAAACCTCTTCTCGTCCGGCGAGCGCAGCTGGGGTGAGACCAACATGAAATCGGGCGAAGCGAAGTTTGACGAAGGCGTCGACCTGAAGGGCCCCGTGTCTCTCGCGGTTGTCGCAACCAAGGACCTTGGAAATAACAAGAAGGCCCGCCTCGTCGTTTTCGGGAACTCCGCTTTCGCGGACAACAGCACATTCGGGCTCCAGGGTAACGGAAACCTCTTCCTGAACACGGTTTCCTGGCTGGCCCAGGATGAAAACTTTATTTCAATCCGGCCGAAAAATCCGGACGATCGCCGGCTTACGATGACCGAGGCTCAGCGGCGCCTGGTCTCTTACGTCATGCTGCTGCTGTTTCCCGTCGGCGTCCTGATTGTCGGTGGTTCGGTCTGGGCGAAGCGAAGGAAATGAAATTCAAAGGCACAACGGCGCTTTTCCTGATTTTTGTCGCGCTCGGCGCCTACGTTTACTTCACCGAATTTCGAGGACAGGAAGCGCGACAGAAGCAGGAAGAAGCAAAGAAAAAAGCGTTCCCGGTCGAAGATAAGGACATCACGGAAATCAGCCTGATCTACCCCGATCGGACGCTCTCGGCAGTCAAGAAGGGCGATAAAGACTGGCAGATGACGTCGCCCGCGGGAATGGAAGCCGACCCCGACGAATGGCAAATGCTGGCAGCCGACATCCCGCGCATCGAACGCGAAGATACGGTAGCCGAAAATGCTCAGGATCTGGCGCCTTTCGGGTTAAAGGACCCACCGCCGGTCAAAGTGTCGGCGAAAACGAAAGACGGGAAAACCATCGAGATCCTGTTCGGCGCCGACAATCCGCGCAAAACGTTCACCTACGCGAAACTGCCGAACAGCAATGATGTTTTCCTGACCGCCAGCAATTGGGAAAAGACCTTCACAAAGACCGCTTCCGACCTCCGTAATAAGAAGGTTCTGGATTTCGAGCCCGACGATATCGATGACGTTAAGGTGATGGACGGCGCCAGGGAGCTCGAAGCCCAGAAGTCCGGCGACAACTGGGAACTCAAGAAACCGCTCGATACGAAGGCAGACAGCAGCGATATCTCAACGTTTATCAGCTCCATCCGGTTCGCCCGGGCAGCGAGCTTTCCGGATCCGCCCGTTGATGCAAAGGCCGCCGGCCTCGACCAGCCGGCGATCAAAATCACACTCCACGATGCCAAGGCCAAAACGGACCGCGTGCTGTTGATCGGAAAGAGCCCCCAGCCCGACAAGTACTACGCTCGAGATGCATCGCGCGATGTGATTTTTATCGTCGACAAGGACATTCCGGAGAAGGTCCGGCGGCCGATTTTCGACTGGCGCGACAAAACACTGGTGAAAATCGATCGCGACAAGACGGACAAGATCGAAATCCAGCATGGCGCCGATATGATCGCGATGCAGAAGTCCGGCGCGGACTGGAAACTTGCCGACAATCGAAAGCTGCAGTGGGATAAAGTCTCGGGAATGCTGAACGCGCTCGATTTCGAAAAGGCGAAAGACATTATCGATTCGCCAAAATCACTCGGAATGTACGGTCTCGACAAGCCCGTGCTTCAGGTTGCCTTGAAGCAGGGTTCGACCGAACTCGTTCGTATCGACTTCGGTTCGGACAGCAAGATGCCGGAAGGCATCTATGTGAAAACGTCGGACAGCCCGGCCGTCAAGGTGGTGTCGAAAGACGTGTTTGACAAATTCAACGTCAAGGCGGACGATTTAGTCGAAACTTCGACGCCGCCACCGGCAGTAAAACCGAAGTCTTGACGCTATTGTCATGGACCTTTCCGAATTTGTCCGAGCGCTCGCACGTAGCGTTGCGGAAGGCATTTCCCGCAACAAGCTGCCGGCCTGCCTGTCGTTGATCGCGGTCATTCTGACGACCGCATTGGCACTAACCAGCGAATACGACGAACGCCCGAGATACCGTAAGTTCATCCTGCCTGGAATCCACCGAGCCGAAATGCAGTTTTTCGACGTGATGAAGCTCGCCGAATCCGAGCCGGAAGAGCCCCAGCGCACGCTCTATTTCATCGAAGCGCATCGACGCGCAAACAACGCCCTCAACGTGATTCGATCGGAACGGCCGATGACCGCAACCGGGCGAAAGGCTCAGCTCGAACTCACGCATTACTATGAACTTGTGGATGAAGACCTCGCCATTATCCGCACCGAAATGAGCAACGACCCGTCGTACGACTACATCGCGGAATGGAAACGCACCAACTCGGACCTTCTGCATGTTCGCGATCGTTGGTTGAAATGGCTGAACGCGGGGAAGAATTAGCCGCAGATGACGCGGATGGCGCAGATCTGCGTCATCCGCGCATCTGCGGCTAGAAAATCAGTTTTCCGCTGACAAGTATCGTCCGGACTCCATCGCCGATCAGGCTGGCGGTGTTCTGTCCGAATGTCGTGCTGCTCATCGTCGCTACAGGATTCGGAAAATTCCGGTGGTTCCACAAATTTCCAAAATCGCTGCGCAGCTCGAATTGCATGTTTTCGCGGAGGGTCACCTTCTTCATTAAAGAGAAGTCCCACTGCTGGAAGTTCGGCCCCCGGAAGGTATTGCGGCCCAGATTGCCGCCGCCGGACATGGAGCTCGCCAGGATACCGTTCGAACCCAAGGGCGCCGTGACGATGCCGGTTCCATCGACGGGAATGTAGAAAGTACGGAGGCCGCCTCCGAAGTTTTGCTGGACCGGGCCACTCGATGTGAAAACCGCATTCTTCTGAAAGACGCCGCTCGGGTTGTAATTCGGCCGAGCAGGAGTTGCATTCCCGATGCCGGCGCTATCCACTCCGGTCGTAATCGTGAACGGTTGTCCGGACTGAGCGTCGGTGTAACCGGCCACTTGCCAGCCGCTCATAATTTTCGCAGGCCAGCCGCTGGCCCACGAGGAAGAAAACCAGGGAACCTGATAAAGGTAAGTGACGGCGACGCGATGCGGCCGGTCGTAGATGGACCGGCTCCATTCCTTGCGCACGTTGAGGTAGTCTTCCGGAGTTTGCGGCGTGGACGGTGTGATGTCCGTGACGCCAAGCGGCTCATCGTTGTTGCTCCAGGTGCCGCTGTAGGTGTAATTCGCGCCGATCATGAGGCTCTTCGTCATCCGGCGGTCGAATTTCACATAGCCCGCTTCGTACGCGGCCTTTGCCGTACTCATCAGCAGGGTCCGGGAACCCCAGTTGGGATTCAAACGCCGTGCCTGAGCTGTGGGAATTTGCATGGGATCACCTGTGGCAACCACTGTTGCTGCCTGTGCCGGAGTCAAAATCGGAGGATTCCCCTGCCCCTGCGCGATCCCGTGATATGACCGATTGCCGGAGTATCCGACTTCCAGGATGTAGTTGCTACCGAACTCGCGTTGTATAGAAAGCGTCCAGAAATTGGTCGTGGGGTGCACCGTATTTGCCGGCGAGTTGACAAAACCGGACATCGGATTAAACGGCCCCAGCACAGCCGTCGCGGGAGCAAGCGTGGGGAAAGCATTATTGGGAGGTGGAGTCATCATCTGGCTGAGGACGCGAGGATAGTTGCCGTTCTCTGCCGCCAGAATGTTATAGAACAGCACATCATAAGCGATGCCAAAACCGCCCCGGACAACAGTGTTACCTTTCCCGGCCCATTTGTATCCAGTCGGGGAATAGGCAAACCCAAAGCGTGGCGCCCAGTCTTTCTTATCCGGTTGAACCGGGCCAGGGACGCCAGTGGCCTGAATCGCGGGATCCGTTGCGCCGAAGAA
>DASXLG010000098.1 GCA_036496425.1 Terriglobia bacterium
TTCCTGCAAACAGAGGAGATCTCGCGCTCCAGATTGCGGACGCCGGCTTCGCGAGTGTAGTTCCGGATGAGGCCGCGGATGCCGTCGTCTGTGAAAGTCAGATGCTGGGACTTGAGGCCGTTGGCCTCGACCTGTTTCGCAACCAGGAACCGCCGCGCAATCTCGGTCTTTTCGTATTCCGTATAACCGGGCAGGCGGAGGATCTCCATGCGGTCCTGCAAGGGTTGCGGAATCGTATGCAGGACGTTGGCGGTCGCGATGAACATGACCTGCGACAAGTCGTATTCGACGTCGAGGTAGTGATCCTGGAAGCTCGAGTTCTGTTCGGGATCGAGAACTTCAAGCAGCGCCGCAGAAGGGTCGCCGCGGAAATCCGTGCTCATCTTATCCACTTCATCGAGCAGGAAGACCGGATTGACCGTGCCCGACTTCTTCATCATCTGAATGATCTGGCCCGGCAGGGCGCCGATATACGTGCGGCGATGGCCGCGGATTTCGGCCTCGTCGCGCACGCCGCCCAATGCAAGGCGCACGAACTTGCGGCCTGTTGCCCGGGCAATGGACATGCCGAGCGAGGTTTTTCCAACTCCCGGCGGGCCGACAAAGCAGAGGATCGAGCCTTTCGGCTTCTTGACCAGCTGGCGGACAGCCAGGAACTCGAGAATGCGATCTTTGACCTTTTCCAAGCCGTAATGGTCTTCGTTCAGGACCTTCTCGGCCATGTCGATGTCCCGGATCTCGCGGGACTTCTTCTTCCACGGCACCGCGATAAGCCAGTCCAGATAATTCCGGGAAACCGTGGATTCAGCCGACATTGGCGGCATCATTTCGAGCCGCTTCATTTCCTGCAGCGCCTTGTCCAGAGCATCTTTCGGCATGCCGGCCGTCTCGATCTTGCGCCGGAGCTCTTCGATTTCCGACTTCTCGTCCTTTTTGCCGAGCTCACGCTGGATGGCTTTGATCTTTTCGTTGAGGTAGTACTCTTTCTGCGCGCGCTCCATCTGCCGTTTCACCCGATTCTGGACGGAGCGGTCGACGTGCAGCTTCTCGATCTCGATGTCCAGAATATCGGCCAGCCGCTTGCAGCGCTCGACGGGATTGAAGATCTCGATCAGCTCCTGCTTCTCTTCGATCGAGAGCACCATATGGGAGCAGATGGTGTCGGCCAGCCGGCCGACATCGTCGACTTTGATCGTGGCGAGGACCTGATCCGGATTGAGATTCTGGCTGAGCTTGACATACTGCTCGAACTGCTGGGTCAGCCGCGCGGCGAGCGTGTCATACCCCGTAAAGCTTTGATTCCGGAAGGGTGACAGCCTCAGGTTCGCTTTCCAATACCCTTCTTCTTCATTTAACTGAAGGATTCGCGCCCGCTCGATGCCTTCGACCAGGACTTTCGTATTGCCGTCCGGCAGCTTGAGCGACTGGACGATGTTGGAAATTGTTCCTACCTGATAGATTTCATTAGGCTTGGGGTTGTCGACTGTGGCGTCGTGCTGGGTTGCAAGGAAGATTCGTTTATCGCCCCGCAGCGCCGATTCCAGCGCCTGAACGGAAGATTCGCGGCCGATGACGAATGGGACCATCATGAAAGGAAAAATCACCACATCTCGGATCGGAACCATCGGGAGCTTTGTCTGTTCGTATTTTTCCTTCGCACTCATTTTATTAGCATCGGGCCCACCGGCCAAGCCACTGTCGGTACTGTCTCCTTGATGGCTATTTGGCCGGTTCCCCCATGCAGGGGGAGCCCTTTCCTTTTCTACCCAGCCTTCTCGAATGGCAGCTGGATTTCCTTCTTTTCGACCATCTCTTTCGTGATGGTTAGCTCCTTGTGATCTTTTTGTTGCGGGAGCTGATACATCAAATCCAGCATGAGCTCTTCAAGAATGATGCGGAGCCCGCGGGCGCCGACATTGCGCTTGATCGCGTCGAGCGCGATAGCCTCGAGAGCGTCATCCGAAAACTTGAGTTTTACATTCTCATACTCGAACAGGCGCTGATACTGTTTGACGAGCGCATTCTTCGGACGAGTGAGAATGTCGACCAGAGCCTTCTGATCCAGGTCGTGCAGCGTTGCAACCACCGGGACGCGGCCCACGAATTCCGGAATCATGCCGAATTTGATCAGGTCTTCGGGTTCGAGCTGCTCCAGGAGTGCGGAGCGCGGGTTTTCGGACTTGACCTTGATGTCGCCGTGGAACCCCATCGTGCTTCGAACCGCCAGTCTACGCTCGATCATCTTGTCCATTCCGACGAACGCTCCTCCGCATATAAAGAGGATGTTGGTCGTATCGACCTGCGTAAACTCCTGATGGGGATGTTTTCGGCCTCCCTGAGGCGGAACATTAGCGACGGTGCCCTCCAACATCTTTAATAGGGCCTGCTGGACGCCTTCGCCCGAAACGTCCCGCGTGATCGACGGATTTTCGTCCTTCCGTCCGATCTTGTCGATCTCATCTATATAGATGATGCCGGTCTGGGCGCGTTCGATGTCGCCGCCGGCGTTCTGAATCAAACGAAGGATGATGTTTTCGACGTCTTCACCGACGTATCCGGCTTCGGTCAGCGTTGTCGCATCCACGATCGCGAAAGGAACGCTCAGGAGACGGGCCAGCGTCTGGGCCAGAAGGGTCTTGCCGGTTCCGGTCGGGCCGATCAGCAGGATGTTCGACTTTTGAAGCTCGATGTCGGATTTCTTGCGGGATAATTCAATGCGCTTGTAGTGGTTGTAGACCGCAACGGCAAGCTTCTTTTTTGACTTGTCCTGGCCGACGACATATTGATCGAGAAAGCCCTTAATCTCCGGCGGCTTCGGCAGGTGAACGTTTTTGGGAGACGGCTCGTAATTCGAATCCTCGTCAATAATGTCCTGGCAGACTCCGACACACTCGTCGCAAATGAAAACGGTTGGTCCCGCGATCAGTTTACGAACGTCATTCTGGCTCTTATTGCAGAATGAACATCGCAACACGTCGTCGCTATTTTTCTTCAAGGGAGCATCCTCTCTTTTCCTTCTATTGGAAATTGGAAATTAGAAATTGCTTCATTTCAAATTTCCGAAGCAACTTCCAATTTCGAATCTCAAATAGCTTGAAACCCAGATCTGGCAAGGGTTTCATGCTCGTTTGGAAATGACCTCGTCGATAATACCATACTCCTTCGCCTGGTCTGCGTTCATGATGTAGTCCCGTTCCACGTCCTTTTCGATCCGCTCGAATGTCTGGCCGCTGTGATGTGCGAGGATTTTATTCAAAATTGTCCGGATGCGAAGGATCTCTTTGGCATGAATGTCGATATCGGTGGCCTGACCCTGCAAGCCGCTCATCCAGGGCTGGTGAATCAGGACGCGCGAATGGGGGAGCGAAAATCTTTTCTTGGGCGATCCGGCGGCCAGCAAAACCGCGGCCATGCTGGCGGCCTGGCCGACGCAGATCGTCGTCACGTCGTTGCGAATGAACTGAATCGTGTCATAGACAGCCAGCCCCGCCGAAATCGATCCTCCGGGACTGTTGATGTAGAGCGATATGTCACGTTCCGGATCTTCGGCTTCCAGGAACAGCAGCTGCGCCGTGATCAGATTGGCGACGTTATCGTCGATCGGAGTGCCTATAAAGATGATGCTGTCGCGCAGCAGCCGGGAATAAATGTCGTAAGCGCGCTCGCCACGATTGGTCTGCTCGACCACCATCGGGATCAGAGTGTTCATTTCGTTGTTCATGAGTTATCCCGTCTTTAAATACAATCTTTCAACCAGCGCGTGGGCCGGTCAATGGGTAATTACGGTTTAGGTTGTTGCGGGCTGGATGCGAGCTTTTTCTTGTAGCAAATCCAGTGTCTTCTTATTGCGGATTTGTTCCCTCAACCGTTCCAACCCCGAATCACGCGAGAGTACCTCTCTGACTTTTTCTTTCGGCCGGCTCGTCTCGGTGGCTATCTTTTCGATCTCTATCTCCAATTCTTCATCGCCCACATGGATGTGGTTTTTGCCGGAGAGGTGTTCGAGGATCAGGTATCCCTTCACATCCCGTATTGCCTGCTGATGCTGATCTTCACGAATCTTCGACCAGTCGACATCCAGCCGCTGCGGATTGATGCCTTGCCGCGACAGGTCCCGGAACATGCGTTGCACCCGAACCTGCAGCTGACGTTCGACGAGCGACTCGGGAACATCGAAGTTGTTGTTCTCTTCCAGCCACTCCAGCATCTTCTCGCGCATCTGTTCCTGGGCGTGTTCCCGCTTATGCTTCTCGATGTCCGCGCGGAACTTGGTCTTCAGCTCATCGAGCGTTTTGTAATCGCCGAAGCGCTGGGCAAACTCGTCGTTGAGCTCCGGAATCTCCTTCGTTTTGATCCCGTCGATTTTTACGTCGTACTGAACCGTTTTTCCGGCGAGCCGCTTCTCCGGGTAATCGGGACGGTATTCGACCGTGAAGTGTTTTTCCTCGTTCACCCGGACGCCGACCAGATTTTCAGTGAATGCCTGCATTGTCGTGCGGCCGCCCATTTCCGCCACGGCCTTCTCACCCGTGATGGGCGGTTCGTTTGAGCCTTCGATCGTTCCGCTGTAGGAGATTTCGGCGAAGTCGCCCTGCTGGACGGGCCGGTCCTCCTCGACCGGAGCGAGCTCGGACATCTCTTCCTGAATCTTTTTCAGCGAGTCTTCGACCTCGCTGTCCTCGACTGCGGAGGATGGTTCCTCAACCGGAATTCCTTCGTAGTTGGTGATATCGAATTGGGGATATACCTCAAAAACAGCCTTGAACCTTAGCGGCTTCCCGGAGGCATAATCCACCAGTTCGAACTGCGGCGTGGCGTGGATGACGTCGAGCTTGTGCTCTTCGATGGCGTCTCCGAAATACTTCGGCATCAGATGCTGCATCATCTCGGAGAGGATTTCGTCCCGGAAGCGCGTCTTCACCACTCCGATGGGAGCTTTCCCCGGCCGGAATCCCGGGACGCGCGCTTTTCGCGCAATCCCCTGTGCAATGTGCATAATCTCGGCATCGACAACCTCGGATGGAATCTCGATGTCGATGTTCTTCTGGCACTGACTGAGGTCTGTTAAATCCGCTTTCATAAGCCGTTATGCGAAAGGGGGGACTCGAACCCCCACGGCGTGAGCCACTAGATCCTAAGTCTAGCGCGTCTGCCAATTCCGCCACTTTCGCGCGTAAATTTGATTGTGAGGGTGGCCAACCGCCGTGTCAATCACCTCGACCATAGTTTGTCGAAGGTCGACTGATATACCGAGACCAGGGAGGGTGTCCTCAGCAAGAGCGCGTTTTCGTCATTCGACTGTTCGGCGGCGGTAGACCAGTTGTAACTGCCCGTCACCAGAACCTGCCCGTCAAAAAGCGCCACCTTGTCATGCATGATGCCGCCGCCGCTGCCCGCCGTCCTTCGGACCGGAATGCCGGCGGCTTCCAGCCGCGGAACGACGGAAACCGCCTCCGAAGCTTCGCTGCTGTCGGCGAGAATCCGGATGGACACCGCCCGGTTCTTCGCGGCGATCAGCGCGTTCATGATTTCGGTTCGCGTGAATTCATAAATCTCAATATCGATCGAGGTCCGGGCGTTTTCGATCTGAGCGACGATCAGCGCGGAGATGCCTCCGTTCGGGGAGAAATGCACTTCCGCACTTTGTGGCGAAACCTGCAGCGTGCTGAACACATTGTCCGAACCGTTGTAGCGCAACGCGAGTCCGGCGACAGGCTGTGTGCTTGAGATTTCCAGGGTCCCTTCGAAGCTGCCAAGGGACGGAAACAACTCGGAAACGAAGCGCGCGATCTGTTGTGAACCTGCCAGGAAAATCGTCAGGGAACCCATCGCGACGCCCTCGCTATTACGCGGTACGATTGAAACCTCCGTTCCCTCTGCGCCGGGATTCACGAGCGCGAGGCCTGTTCTGAAGCCTTCCTTTTCGAAGACCGGCGATCTCAAAAGCGTGTCCGGCTGAGCAGAAAGCACCGATGTTTCCATCGGCGGATTTCCATCCGCGCCCGCCAGGTCGATGATCTCGGTTCCTGCAATGTCCGCCACCCCCGTAAATTCGGCGCGAGCCCATCCGACGGTGAGCGCGCCGCCGGCCAGCATGGTTGTCCCGGAACCCAGGCCGGCCACTGTCACAACTGCAGAGCCGAGCGCTTCACCGTTCTGAGAATAAAAGCTCAGCAACACCTTCGCCGGTGCCGTTGAGAGATTGTTGAAGGTAAAAGTGGTCCGATAACCGCCTCCCTGAGCGAAATGAGGAAAGATCAGAGGGGCAGGAGTTGCAACCGCATTCAGCGCTGTCAAAGCAATAAGGATCCCGGCTATATGCCACGGCATTTTTCGCATAATGTCTCCTGGGAAAACTCTGAATTGCGGGCCGGGCGGGGGAGGGACTCGGATTCCATCATGATGTAGAGACACGAGATCTGCTACGTGTATTTCTCTCGGAAACGTCTGGCAAGTGAATCGAAAATGCGTCTACACTGACGCATGCAAAAGACACTGACGTTCGTAGTATTGATCGTAGCGCTAACAGTTATGGCGACAGGACAAGGCCAGATGACAAAAACAAAAAGCGGGCTGCAATATAGTGACGAAAAAGTCGGTACCGGTGATACGGCTATGAAAGGAAATACGGTTCAGGTCCATTACACCGGCTGGCTTTATGTGAACGGAAAGCGCGGAGCAAAATTCGACAGCTCGGT